>PKSZ01000288.1 GCA_002869425.1 Marinilabiliales bacterium | reverse complement strand
CTTAGTTCGAATAAGCAATTTCGTGTCAAAATCGAAACCTAAATTCTAAACAACACCTAGTCGTTGATTTTCAATACTTTATATCAAAATACAAATTCCATTAATATCAATTTATTATATTGTATACTGATTGAAATTTTCTATTTTTGCGCATTATAGATTATTGTTTAATAATACAAAGTTGAGAATTCTAATAGGCATAGACGATACAGACAATAAAGATAGCAGAGGAACCGGCTATCTGGCAAGAACGATGGGAGCTGAAATTAATGCCCGTAACCTAGGAACCTTAATTTCTATCACAAGACATCAGCTGTATGTACATCCGGAAATCGCTTATACATCTCAGAATAGTTCTGCATGCCTGGAGATTAAAACCAATGACTTTAAGACATTGCAATCATTTTGCAGAGAGTTCTTATTGCTAAGAAGCGCAGAAGGTTCAGATGCCGGACTATGTATTGTAGAACCAAGTACAATACCACAATCTGTAATAGAATGGGGGAAATCGTGTAAAGATACTGTAAGGCAAAAAATAGATGCCGAAAATCTTGCTTCGGCAAATAGCATATATCTTGAAGGATTAACCGGAGAAAAAATAGGCATAATCGGCTCATTGGCTGCTGTTGGTCTGAGAAAATCAGGTAACGATGGTCGATTTATCTGGATGGATGGCAAGAATTTGAGAGAACTTGAAGGCACCTATTCAGTTTCAGAATTGATAAAAAAAACAAGTATTGATAATATTGAAACCATAAACGGACAAAAACCACTTGAAAACGAATTAATCGATGTGGGGAACTGGGTACGTCCGGTTTGGAAAGATTACAAAAAAGTATTTTACATAGAAGAAAATAATCATGAAAACATTAAGTGGAAAGCCGTTGCAAAAGAATACATCAGAACTATCTCGTAGCTTATCTGTACCGTATGCACTGGAAGTAGGATTAATAATCATAGCAGGTGCACTGGTCACTCTAATACATGCTAAGTTCAGATATCCAATGAATATACCCGGAAGACATGGCCTGGATTTCATGCTTATTATTATGAGCACAAAATTGTTATCAAAAATTAATTTCTCTGCAACCATAGCAAGCAGTTCGGCTGCCCTGCTAACACTCATTCCAATGTGGGGTTTCAAAGATCCTTTCCTTCCTGCATATTTTGTAATGGTAGGCTTGATGATTGATTTATTGTACAATGGTATAAAAAGCAATCCCAAAAAAGTTATCCTTATTGCGTTTGTAGGAGGTTTGGCTTATACTATGATACCCTTACTGAGAAGCATACTTTTTTTTGCAGGATATCCCTATATGTCATTCATTAAACATGGTGTGGTAATTCCTTTTATTACTCATTTTTTATTCGCAACTACAGGTTCATTTGCTGCGCTGGGACTAGGATGGCTTTCTAAGAGAAAAAAATAACCATCAAATCAATAGTACTAATTTGTTAACTATACATATCGTTATGCACAAGACCACATATCGAAAAGAAAAAATGCAGCTATCAATGCTGATTTTAATTGTATTTAGTTTATTGTTCACAAATTGTAAAAAGGAAGAGGATAATGTTGTAAACTCCGGTCCTACACTCAGTTTTATTACTGAACAAGGATATTTATCTTCAGATACTACAATGAAGATGAATGATTCTGTGAAAATTGGCCTAACGGGTACTTCCGGAACAGAAAACCTAACTTTATTCAAATATACAATTACAACAGAAAACGGATCTTCCAGTGTAGATTCTGGATTCAACGCTCCTTCATTTGACTATTCAAAAATTATTGTTAAAGGTATTTCTGAAACTGAAGAATGGTTGTTTATGATACGCGATAAAGATGGTTTAAGTGCTGAAGTCTCTCTCACGCTTACAAAAGATACAAGTTCTGAATTTGGCAACATAATTCATATTTCGTCCATACAACTTGGCGCTCATAACAATCAAACAATCGGTAGCTTCTATTCTATTAATGAGGAACAGGTATATTTGCAAGCTGATGCTTTTAACAATCAATCTTTTGTAGATATTCTCTATTTCTACGATGAAGTAACAAGTGATGAAAATACGATTTCATCTCCCGGTGCTAATATTGATGCATCTGTTTTTGATGGACCTTCAGGACTGGACAACTGGACAGAAATCAATACAACAAGATATGTAAAACAGGATTTTATGAGTGTAAGTGAATTCGATCAATGCGCCAACGATAGTTTGATACTGGCCACTACCTTTGAATACCCCCAGGGTAAAAGAAAATGTAAAAACCTTGTCGCAAACGACATTTATTCATTTATTCTTAACAACGATGGCAGAAAAGG
>PKSZ01000613.1 GCA_002869425.1 Marinilabiliales bacterium | reverse complement strand
ATAAAACTCTTTTCTGATATAAGGGTTCCTTTGTTCCAGGATAAGTACTCTCTTTGTCAATTCCTTAATATCATAGATTCCATCCGTATATTGATCCAAAGCATGTATACTTAAAGCCAAACGTGTATATTCTTCTTCAAGAAAAAAATACGCAGAGTCTATAACTGTATCGTTTCTTTGTCTTATAAGTAGATTTTCTTCCTGAAAAGTCCAGAATTCATCAAACAGTGTATCTGAACCTGCTACTACTGCTAACTTCCATTGACCATATAGCGGCTTTCCCTTACTTTTTTTACAAGAAGTTGAAACTAGTATTCCGGTAATAATTATTATTAATACCAGCAAAAACTTAATATGATATTGTTTTACAATCATTTTTGTTTATCGATAATTGCTGTACTGGAATAACCACTAATATACTTGATTATTTCCACTTTCCCACCTTTTTGCTCAACAATATTTGCTCCAACAATTTTATCTTTAGTGTAATCTCCCCCTTTAACCAATACATCAGGAACAATTTTACGAATCAGTCTTTCGGGTGTTTCCTCATCAAACAAAATAACATTATCCACAAAGCCAAGAGATGCAAGTAAAAGCATCCTATCTTCTTCGTTATTAACAGGACGACCTTCCCCTTTTAGCTTTCGAACAGAATTATCTGAATTAACTGCTACTATCAATACATCCCCAAACTCAGCTGCTCTTGCCAGGTACTCTATGTGACCGCGATGCAAAACATCAAAACAACCGTTGGTAAATACAACTTTATAGTCCTTAAATCTGTAAAAGGAAAGGTATTGAGCCAAAACATCCTCGGTGATAATTTTCTTGCGAAACTTCATCTTTTAAGGCAACTAACCAACTAATTTATTTGTACTGGTATCTGGGAAAATGAGCTTTGGTGCAAATTTTTTCGCTTCTTCAAAATCCATCATTGCATAGGAAATAATAATCAGAACATCACCAACCTGAGCTTTTCTTGCAGCTGGACCATTCAAACAAATATCGCCGCTCCCCTTAGTTCCTTTTATCACATATGTTTCAAGCCTTTCGCCATTATTAATGTTCACGACCTGTACCTTCTCATTCTCAATAATATTGGCAGCATTCATCAATTCCTCATCAATTGTAATGCTTCCTACATATTGAAGATTGGCTTTGGTAACTGAAACCTTATGAATTTTCGATTTTAAAATTTCTATCATCATAATTAAATCGGTACAAAGTTACATTATAGTCATTAAAAAACCACATTATGACTTCAAGATTTATTTAAGCCTGATATTATCAATCAATCTTACATTTCCAGCCCAAAGAGCAACAAAGCATCGAATATGTTCCTCATCTTCCCAACTTTCAACGGGCTGCAAGGTTTTACCACTCATGATTTAAAAATACTCCAGCTCCAAAAGACTTTCCTGCTCAAACATCTGTACGACCCACTTTTTTAATTCCTTGAGAGATAGTTGTTCTTTCATCTCCTTTGCCTGCGTACATATTTCAAAAATTCGGGGGGCAGTTTTTCGGTGCTCATTTGTAAGCAGTTCATTTCTTGAACTCATAGCCAATCCATCATCCTCTCTGACAATTGGACAGCCAACTATCTCAATATCATACTTTAGCTGTTCAGCCAAACTTCGAACAATCAGCAATTGCTGATAATCTTTTTCACCAAAAAATGCAATATCCGGATTTACAGCATCAAACAATTTACTGACTATTTGTGCAACACCATTGAAATGTCCAGGACGTTCAAGTCCATCCATCACACTTTCCAAGGCCCCAAAACAAAATTCTCTATTATCAGGTTCTGGATACATATCCTTTATACCCGGCATAAAAACAATATCATTACCGAATATCAGTCTTTCTAATTTTTCCAAATCACTGTCAATAGTCACAGGATAATTCTTCAAATCATCCGGATCATTAAACTGTGTCGGATTCACAAAAATACTAATAACAGTAATATCGCTTTGCCTTCTGGAGTGCTCTACAAGAGACAAGTGCCCATTGTGTAAAGCCCCCATTGTAGGAACAAAACCTATTTTTAAATTGCGTTTACGATATTTTTCTATATGAACCTGAAGTTCAGGTATTGTTCTAGCGATAATCATTCCTGCTGTTTGAACAACTGACAAAAAAAGAGCAATAATAAATAAAAATATTTAGGATGCGACCTCTATTCGGTATAATCTTGAGTTTTACCATTTTTTTTATTAATTTTGTAGTTCGTTTCTAACATAATCCTCGATAGTAGATGGAAAAGACCAGAGTTTTATTTATCTCGCAAGAAATTACACCTTATTTACCAGAAAATGAAATGTCT
>PKSZ01000478.1 GCA_002869425.1 Marinilabiliales bacterium | reverse complement strand
CTAGTAGGTTATGTTTATTGCAATGGTGGTTGTGTTCATATTGGGTTATACAATGATAGCTCTTGAACATCCGATTAAAGTAGACAAAGCAGCTTCAGCTTTGCTTACAGGTGTCGTGCTTTGGGTTCTTTTTGTATTTGGAGCCGACGGAATGATTGATTTCAGTGAAATGTTGAAATCAGATCCTACAAAATGGAAAGCGTTTTTACATTATGTAGAAGATGCAGGAATGACTAGTAAACTGGGAATGGATCAACCGGTTTGGGGTCTTGAAGCGATCTCTTATTATGTTACACACTTTGAATTGCTGCATCATCTCGGTGAAATAGCTGAGATTCTGTTCTTCCTTTTGGGAGCCATGACAATCGTTGAAATTGTGGATCAGCACCAGGGATTCAAGGTTATTACTGATAAAATTAAAACAACTAATAAAGTTAAGCTTCTTTGGATTCTTAGTTTCTTAACTTTCTTTATGTCAGCTGCTTTAGATAACCTAACAACAACCATCGTTATGGTGGCATTGCTACGTAAGTTGATTTCTGATAAAGAAACCCGCTGGTTCTTTGCCAGTATGGTAGTTTTAGCTGCAAATGCAGGTGGTGCCTGGTCGCCAATTGGTGATGTCACAACCATTATGCTTTGGGTAAAAGGACAGGTAACAACATTGCCTATTATTCTGGATGTTGTTATTCCTAGTATGGCAGCTATGGTTGTTCCATTAATTGTGATGTCTTTCATAATGAAGGGAGATGTAACAAGACCTGTGGTTGATGGGGGAGATGCAGAGTTTACAACATCAAGGCAGCGGGTATTTATCCTGATTCTTGGTGTAGCATCCTTGTTGTTTGTTCCTGTGTTCAAAACAGTAACACATTTACCTCCATATATGGGTATGTTGCTCGGTTTGGGTAATATGTGGCTGGTAACAGAAATAATGCATCGCGACAAGCTAATAGGTGGTAAGAAGCATCTTAAAGTTACAAGTGTTCTTTCAAAAGTTGATGTGCCAACTGTGCTGTTCTTTCTGGGTATTTTAACTGCTGTTGCTGCATTACAATCTGCAGGCCATTTGAACCTGCTTGCAGGATGGTTGGATGAGACAACCAACCAGAATATTTATATTATCAACCTGGCCATTGGTGTATTATCTGCTATTGTAGATAATGTTCCGCTTGTAGCTGGTGCTATGGGAATGTACGATATTGGAGCAACTAATCTTCCAGGGCTTGAGGTGGACGGACAATTCTGGCAGTTCTTAGCATACTGTGCAGGAACAGGAGGAAGTATTCTTATCATTGGTTCTGCTGCGGGTGTTGCTGCTATGGGAATGGAAAAGATTGATTTCATATGGTATCTTAAGAAAATTAGTTTGTTGGCACTGCTAGGATATTTAGCTGGTGCAGCTGTGTACTATTTCTTAGGTCCAATTACTGCAATGTTGTAAGGAATAATCCTAATATGTATATGAGAAGGAGCAATTTTATTGTTCCTTTTCTTTTTTTGAGATACGTCAAAAGCATTCAGTACAATTACAAAAATTTTGTATCTTACGACAAATTAAAACTTTCGATTATGATTAAACGTCTTGCTGTCTACACATTGATTGGCTGTATGTTTTTGTTGTTTTCAGGTAATATGAAAGCACAGGATACCATTCGTGTCGAAAATACCGATACCATTTTGAAAGAGAATGTGGAAACCGGTGAAATGGATACGCTTATAAAAAAGGAAGTAAGGGTAACCATCTCTGATGGTGATGATCAAGAAGCTGTTATGCATGAACTAGAAATGGAAGAACATCCCGAACATCATGCAGGACAGGAAGTTGGTGGAGAACATCATGGTGAAGGACATGCAGAGGAACATGGTGGTGGTCATGGTGGCATGGAACCGCTTTTCTTCGTAATTATTGCTTTACTTATCGGTGCAGCCACAAGACATTTTTTCAGGAAGATACCTTTACCATTTACAGTACTATTGTTGTTGATTGGTCTAATACTGGGCGCACTGGAAAGAATGGAGTTGTTTTATTGGAGCCAGACCATTGATGAAGCTTTGAAATGGGCAGGAACCATCGACCCTCATCTTATATTATTTGTTTTTCTTCCAACATTGATATTTGAAGCAGCTTTTGCAATGGATGTTCATACCTTCAAAAAGACTGCTACAAATGCTTCTATACTTGCTATTCCCGGTATTGTGGTTGCTATGTTGCTTACTGGTTTGATAATGATTGGTATAGATAAGATGGGCCTGGGTCTGGAAGGCTGGGGCTCCAATATGGGATTTATTGCATTGATGTTTGGTGCAGTTGTTAGTGCAACCGACCCTGTGGCTGTGGT
>PKSZ01000275.1 GCA_002869425.1 Marinilabiliales bacterium | reverse complement strand
GTACATTTGGAGAACATGAACACTCTGTTATCCCTGGAATCAAAGTAAGAAACAACGGTATAGGTATAAGCACCCATAAAGGAGCACTTGCCCGCGCTATTTTTGAAGGAGAAGTTAGCCAGGTTATGGATATTCCCGGTGCAAACAAAGTTGTAATTGTAAGGCACGGAAACTATCTCACTGTTTATCAAAACCTTGATGAGGTGTTTGTAATGAAAGGTGATAAAATTAAAGCCAAACAGAATATCGGAAAAATTCATACAAAAGCCACAGACCATACAACCACAATTCATCTGGAAATCTGGAAAGAAACAAACAAAATGAATCCATCTTCATGGTTGTCTCACAAATAGATTCCATTTGTAATTTTATCCATCCGATTTTCGTTATAACTTTGTAGTAAGAAGTATTGTATGCAAAATGCAGACTACAACATATTAATCAGCAAAATTGATGCTTTCATCAGAAAGTATTATTACAATAGAATTGTACGTGGTTTAATTCTTTCCGCTTCAATATATCTATTCCTGTTTCTGTTTTTCAGCATTACAGAATATTACTCCTATCTTTCTACAACAGTAAGAACTTCTATTTTCTATTCATCCATTTTTGTTTTTTCGGGCATATTCATTTGGTTTATTGTTATTCCTTTTCTTAAGCTAAACAAGATAGGTAACCGAATCAGTTACAAACAAGCATCAGATATTCTTGCCCAGCATTTTTCAGCTCTTCAGGATAAACTTAAAAACACACTCGAGCTTGCAGAAATACTTGACAAAGGAGATTACAAATCCCAGGAATTAGTCTTGGCAAGTATCAACCAAAGAATTTCTGTTATGAAACCGCTGACATTTACTTCAGCAGTTAAAATCAAACAAAACAGCAAATATTTAAAATATCTGGTTCCGTTGATTCTTGTTCTTTTCGGAATAATGATTTATTCGCCTAACGTAATCAAGGAGGGTTCAAATAGAATTATCAATCATAATATCTATTTTGAGCCGGAAGCACCTTTTAATTTTAATATTTTAAATGATACTTTATCGGTTGAACAGGGAAACGATATTACAATCGAACTTAAAATTACCGGAAACTACATTCCCGACAAGTGTTATATATACTACGGAGGCAATTCATTCCTGATGAAAAAAAATTCAGTGAATAAGTTTGAATATACATTCAATGCCATTAACAATTCGATTGATTTTCAATTTTATGCAGAAGAATATTACTCCAGAACTTACACTGTTAACGTTTTGCCATCTCCGATTATTCTGGATTTTACTGTAAATGTTGAAGTTCCTGAATATACAGGCGAAAGCAATCAGGTTTTTACGAATGTGGGTGATATTTCGGCTCCTGCAGGTTCAAAAATCAGATGGGAATTCAACACGAAAGATATTGACAGCCTATGGCTGATTTTTAATGATACAATAAACAAAAAAACAGACAAGCAGTCTTCATTCTTTCAATACGAACAATATTTTAAATACAATAGCAAATATTCCATTGCAGCACAAAATCAATACTTTATCAACAAAGAGGTTTTAAAATACCGAATCAACATTACACCTGACCTTTACCCGACAATAGCAGTAGAAACAATAAATGATTCTCTGAATTATTCTATATTCTATTTTAGGGGAATAATCAACGATGATTACGGTTTTAAAAATTTATTCTTCTGTTACAGAAACAAAGAATCCAAGGATTCCATCACAAAAATACCATTGCAAATTAGCCCCATACCACCACAAGAATTTTATTATTCATTCGATTTCAATGCGATAAAAAACCCGGGAGATATTGAATATTACTTCGAAGTTTGGGATAATGACGGCGTTAATGGGAGCAAATCTTCACAAAGCAGTAAGTATGATTTCAAAAAGCCTACGCAAGAAGAAATCAATAAACTTGAAAAAGAAGCCAGCGAAAATATCCAATCTACCGTTGATCAAAGTATGAAACTGGCAGAAGAACTCCAGGAAGATATCCAAAACCTCAGGGAAGATTTGATCAATAACAACAAAACAAACTGGGAAAAAACCCAGATCATGGAACAAATCTCCAAAAAACAGAAAACCCTGGAGGAAATGATAGAACAACTGGCCCAGGATAATGCCATGAAAAACGAAATGATGAACAATCTTTCTGATGAAGAAATGGAGATGCTAGAAAAACAAGAACAAATCCAGGAACTCCTTGAAAATGTTCTGGATGATGAATTGAAAAAAATGATGGAAGAGTTCAACAAGCTTATGGATGAGTATGATGAAGATAAACTCAATGAAGCCTTTGAATTCGGTAAGACACTGGCTTCGCTGTTCTAGACAATAAGAATTC
>PKSZ01000611.1 GCA_002869425.1 Marinilabiliales bacterium | reverse complement strand
CTACTACGGATACAATCTGCAATGCAAGATGATCATAATTAAACAAAAAGATAACAAAAAAAGGAAAAGCTATTCCAGCTGACATTGATCCAAGTGAAACATACCGGGTAATCGAAAAAACAAAAATAAAGATTCCCGCTGACGCCAATGCTGCCAATGGCATTATAGCAGCAAAAACACCTAAAAGAGTAGCTACTCCTTTGCCTCCCCTAAAACCAACATATACAGGGAAAATGTGACCAATAACTGCAGCCAGACCAAAAATGAGCATCAAATTCACAAATTCTGTTGTTCCCTTAGCATATTCGTTTTGGAAATAAACAATCAGAACAGCACCTGCTCCTTTAAATACATCAATAATTAAAACCGGAATTCCTGCTTTTGGCCCCAGCACTCTGAATGTATTGGTAGCACCTGCATTTTTACTTCCATACTCCCGTATATCTTTCTTATAAAACCACTTACCTACCCATACTGAAGAAGGAATGGCGCCTACAAGATATGCTGTAAGCGTCCATAGGACCAATTCAAGTGAAAAACTCATTGAATTTTACTTTGCTTCCATAATTTGAACAAACTGCATATACAAGTCATTAAAGCTTTCCTCTATTTCTGTGTTGAATTCAGTTTGTTTTTGCTCTTTTGTAACTCGCATCAACTCCTGAATCACACGCATAGCCACTCGCATTTCATAATCTACAGAACCAATTAAATTAGTCGGTAATGAAAAGTAATACTGAAGCTCCTCTTTAGCCTGATCAAACATCACCCGGGCAACTTCATTTGCTTTCTCATCTTCACCCAACTTATAATAGGATTCAATCATTCCAATATTATTCAGATCATATGGAATATTTTCATTGGGCATCACTGCAATTCCCTTATCCAAAACTTTCAATGCTTTTTCTTTTTCACCTTCACGAATTAGCTTTGCAGCCAGACGATCAAATGAACTTCGTATCCTAACAATATTTGTAGTTCGAACAATAGTCTGATCAAGATAAATACCAGGCATATCCAAATTGCCCCATACAAACTTATTCATCATATGGTCATATAAGACATCGGAATCAATTCTACCCAATTCTATTGCTGATGTTTTTGTCTTAATAGGAACAAATCTGTATGCAAAACCATCAAGTTGCAGATAATCCCTGAATGAAACAGACATATCTCCCATAGATGTAAAATAAACTGGCCTGTCCCAATTGTTTTGAGCAAGAAAATCAAGCAACATCAGTTCATTTTTCTGCAACCAGTTTCCTTTCACATTAAAATCAATATAAGGAACAATTTTATCTGCATCTTCAGGCTTCACAATACCATTCTGAACTACTTTTGCAGAGTCAACGTACAAACGGAGTTTTTTGGTTGGTATATAATCCAAATCTTCATCAGTAGCCATAGGCAATTTAGTCCGTTTATCATCACTGGCAACAAACTCCATTGCTTGTGATAACTCAACAGGTTCCTTAATCCTTTCGTCATCCAAGGCATACACGATATCCCTTTTGCCCTGCACGTATTGACTATGATCCATTGAAAACTTCATTGCATCAGATTCGTATGCTTTTCTAGCCATCTGATCAATATACCAATCTGTATTAAAAAGCGTAAAACACAACACCCTTACATCAGTTCTAACACCTTCAACTTCCTGCACATACCACAATGGGAAAGTATCATTATCTCCGTATGTTACCAAAATGGAATTTGGAGCGCATGAATTCAGGTAATTTTTAGCAAAATCTCTAGCCATATATCGATTTGAGCGATCATGATCATCCCAGTTTTCTTTGGCCATAATACCTGGCACCAGCAATAAAGCTGCAACTGTTGCAATACCGGCCCCCACTGTTCCCGGCAAGGCCTTTTTCAATAAATTATACAAGGGTATCAATCCCAAACCAATCCAAATGGCAAAGGCATAGAATGAACCCGCATAGGCATAATCCCGCTCACGGGGCTGATATGGATACTGATTCAGGTAAACGACGATTGCAATTCCAGTAAAAACAAACAATAAGGTTACAACTGTGAAATCCCTTTTACTCCGCCTGTACTGAGTAAATAATCCAAATATCCCCAGCAAGAAAGGCAAGAAATAATACTTATTTCTGGCTTTATTATTTTTTAGATATGCAGGAAGATTCTCTTGCGAGCCAAGTCTTGCTTCATCAATAAACTTAATACCCGACAACCAATTACCATGTGTAAATTCTCCATGTCCCTGTATATCGTTTTGTCGTCCAACAAAGTTCCACATAAAATACCTGAGATACATGTGTCCCAGCTGATACTTAAAAAAGAATTTCAAATTTTCACCTTTAATTTTTAATAAAGATNCATGGTAGGCTTTCTTTTTTCACTGGAATCATCATAACCAGACCAACTTTTGTACGCATCCTTATGTGATTTTTGTGAGCTCCACATCCTGGGAAATAATGTCAGATAACGAGAATTATAATTGGGTTTATCCTTTGTACCACTCACCTCATATCTTCCGTTCTGCTGAATATAATTAGGGGCTCCTTCAGTGTATCTATTTTCCTCATCAAGTGGAGCATTGAAATACTGACCGTAAACCAGGGGTCTATCTCCATACTGCTCTCGATTTAAATATGAAAGCAATGAAAACACATTTTCAGGATTGTTCTCATCCATAGGAGGGTTTGCCAATGAACGAATGACAATCATTGTGAAAGAAGAATATCCAATTAAAATTACCGTTATTCCCATCAAAAGAGTATGTGCAAGATGCTTTTTCTTTTTGTAAGTATAATACAACCCAAATACAATTCCTCCAATAAGTAGAATCGCATAAATAATAACACCTGTGTTGAATGGCATTCCGAATCCATTTACAAAGAGCAGCTCAAACCAGCTTGCAATCTCTACCACGTAAGGAATAATGAAGTACATAATAGCTCCAAGAATAAGAATTGATGTTCCAAAAGCAATCAATAAACCTTTACGGGTAACCTTATATTTCTTGAAATAATATACAAACACGATTGCCGGAACAGCAAGAAGGTTCAGCAAGTGAACACCAATCGACAATCCCATTAAATATGCAATCAGGATTAACCATCGATTAGAATATTTTTCATCGGCAACATTTTCCCACTTCAATATTGCCCAAAAAACCACAGCCGTAAACAAAGATGAGGATGCATAAACTTCACCTTCAACTGCCGAGAACCAAAACGTATCGGAAAAAGTATATGCAAGAGCTCCTACAAGACCACTACCAATAATAGCCAATGTATTACCATTGGATAATTCATTTTGATTAACAAACATTTTTTTTGCCAGATGTGTAACCGTCCAGAAAAGAAACATAATGGTAAAAGCACTGGCCAATGCTGACATAATATTCACCATCATTGCTACAAATTCTACTCCTCCAACTGCAAACATGGAAAAGAAACGGGCAAGAATCATAAACAACGGTGCTCCGGGTGGGTGTCCAACCTCAAGTTTATAAGCAGTTGCTATAAATTCACCACAATCCCAAAAACTAGCTGTAGGCTCAATGGTAGAAACGTAAACAAAGGCTGCAATCAAAAATGTTACCCAGCCAAAAATATTATTCAATAACTTGTAATTCATCTTCTGAGAATTGTAAAATGAGTTCAGCAAAAATAATAATTCTCCATTAGGATACTAATGTGTTGCATTATTATTATGATTTATTAAAATATTTTAACAAACATGAAACCATAAAAACACATGCTTTTAACTGTATTTCTGATGCTTACATTAAGATTGAAACCACTTCTCCAATTCGGGTGGAGAAAAATTTTTCATCTTATCCAATAAAGACTCAGGCTTATCATCTACAATAATCATTTCAGAATAACATGATTTTAGAAATCCTTCTTCTACAAGTTGATGGATAAAATTAATCAAATGATCATAAAAGCCATCCGGATTAAAAATGGCTACCGGCTTTCGATGCACACCCAATTGCAAAGTTGTCAGTACTTCAAATAGCTCATCCAGAGTACCAAACCCTCCAGGCATAATAATAAAGCCATCAGAAAGATTTATTAACTTTTCTTTCCTTTCCTGCATTGTCTTTACAACAATCATTTTGCTGATTGTACTATGGGCAATTTCCTTATGTTGTAGAAATTCTGGGATGATACCCACAACCTTACCATTATGATTCAATGCAGCATCAGCCACAATTCCCATTAAACCAACCTTTCCGCCTCCAAACACAAGTGTGAAATTATTTTTTGCAATCAATACCCCCATCTCTTCTGCACCCTGATGAAATAACGTATTTTTTCCACTGGCAGAACCACAAAAAACAGCATTACTTTTCATAAACCTAATAATGATTATTCATTAATGAGACTATCTGGCTGGACCGTAATTGTTGAATCCGGAAGCATATTATTAAGGCTATCTTGTTCAATTTCAATGGAATTGATT
>PKSZ01000015.1 GCA_002869425.1 Marinilabiliales bacterium | reverse complement strand
GCTAGCAGTTATGGAACTCTTCCTTCAGGAGATTATGCATCTTATGAAAGTTTAAATGCATTGGTGGGCTGTCCTTTGAATGGCAATTGGACAATTACAGTGACCGATAACTGGAGTCAGGATGACGGATTCATTTTTAGTTGGGGATTAAATTTTAATCCAAACCTTTATCCAACGCAATGGACATATACTCCTGGGTTTACTTCATCAAACCAGTATTGGATTGGAGATGATATTGTGGCTCCTAATGGACCTACAGTAAATATTGCTCCAACACAGGATGGTACACATGATTATATTTTTTCTGCAACAGATGACTATGGTTGTGAATACGATACAACACTATCCATTGTAGTTTTTGAACCTCCTACTGCAACACAACCGGTATTGACATGTTCTGCAGACTTCTTAACTTATGATGTGGAGTTTGATATTTCAGGTGGTACAGGACCATATAGTGTTGTAGATGCAGTAACAGGAATGCCTGTAGGCTCTGTTGATCAGGCAACGGGTCATTTCTTTGTGACACTGGATTCAAGCAATCCATTTCACTTCCTTGTTTATAATGAAACAGATTGTACTCCATATGAAGTTACTGGAAATATAAACTGTGGCTGTGGTACCTATGTTGGAACTGTAGTAATGGATCCAGTTACCGTTTGTGAAGGTAGTTGTATTACAATTACACATAATGGAGATCAAATTGAAGCTGGTGGTGACATTTTTGAATATATCATTCATGATGGGTCCGGTTCATTTCCATACTCCCCTATTGCTTATAGTAATGATCCTACATTTTGTGATTCTGATATTCCGGGAATCGCTTATGGCCAGACTTATTACATCGCTGCTCATATAGGAGAAGAAAATACTTCTACAGGTCATGTGAATCTTAATGATACTTGTTATTCCCAATCAATGGGCGTTCCCGTTGTATGGATGGCCAATCCTAATGCAATTATTCCATTGGCACAAGATGAAATATGTGGTAAAACAATTGATTTGAATGCAATGGAAGTTAACTCAGGAATTGGAACATGGACTTGTCCTGAGTGCGATGATGCTGGAGTAGTATATATCACGAGTAATGGCACAACACCAAATGATAATAATATCACTTTAACATCATCCGATTTTGGAACTTATACTTTTTACTGGACTATATACAATGGTGATTGTGTTGATCAGGATAGTATTCACGTAACTTTTCTTGATAAACCAAGTGCTTATGCTGGACCTGACAAAAAAGTATGTGGTAATATGGCGGATTTGGAAGCGATATTTTCTATAAGTACCGAAGGTGAGTGGTCTGGAACAGGAGTTTTCTTTGAAGATAATACAGATCCAAATACTCAAGTAACAGCAGATCATTTTGGTGCACACACAATAACATGGACAGAAACAAATTCAACCTGTACAGATGCAGATGAAGTTGAAATAGTCTTTGTTCCTTTTGGTGATCCTGATGCAGGATTAGATACAGTGGCCTGTGGTGTTGATTTTACAATGGAGTGTACAAATAACGTGGCAGACAGCATTCGTTTTGGAATATGGTCTTATGAAATGTTGAGTTGCCCAACATGTGCAATAAGCTTCGATGATATCAACGATCCGCAGACAGATGTATTTATCTCAGGTAACTTTGGAGATTCAACAACGGTAATGTTTGTTTGGTACGAAAGAAATTTAACTTCAATCAATCCAATTTGTGAAGCGTATGATACAGTTTTTATAACTTTTGCTGACGTTCCATTCTCTAATGCTGGTGACGATCAGGATGTTTGTGGAAATACTGTGCAGCTAAGTGCTTAAGTAGATCCAAGTGAGCAGTTTGTATCTACCTGGTCAGTTGATGTGCCGGCCTTATTTGATACTTCAGATGTGCCGGTAGATAGTATTGGAATAAGCGGATCAATTGCAGGACAGAGTGACCCGAATGCATTTTTAACCATAAACTCTTTGGGATTGTTTGGAGATACCGGAGTAGTGGTTGTAAATGTTTCATGGCTGGTAAGTAATTTGAGCTGTAAGGGAATTGATGATGTACAGATAACTTTCTATCAACAACCAAATGCACAGGCCGGACTTGATGATACTGTTTGTGGATATACATATCAGTTCCAGAGTGAAAGGAGTATCGATTCAGCAGATGCATCTTTATGGACAGTTTATGATGGCCCAACGCTTAGTGGTATATCATATATTCCAAATCCACCGGTTGATACCAATACCATAGTAAACGTACCGCAGGAAGGAACCTATGAGTTTATCTGGACAGAGCGTAATCCAGGCATGCCAGGAACATGCTACGATAAAGATACAGTGGCGATTACCTTCCTTGAAGCACCAGATGT
>PKSZ01000094.1 GCA_002869425.1 Marinilabiliales bacterium | reverse complement strand
TTTATAAAAATAAAGTACCAAAAGAATTTACAGAAAAGAAAGAAATAGCTCGTTTGGTTGCAGATTTTATTCATCCTAAAGAAAAAACAATCCGGGCATTTGCTACTGCAGCATCAAAAATGGTTGGAAACAATTATGTTTTGTTGTATCCACTAAAGATTTCAGGAGAAATGCTAGGGCATTTTGGTTTCAATAGTACCATACCATTAGATCCAATACAAAAAAAACAGATTGGCAACGTACTTCGAAAAGTATCTGAAATTATTAACGATATCCAAAATAAAGAATTACTCAAAGAGGAAAAACGGAAATTTGAGCTGCAATATAACAATATGCCTATTCCTGTTTATACATGGGAGTATATTGAGAATGATTTTGTAATGACCAATGCCAACTCTATTGCCCGGGAAACACTAGGTGCAGATAATGTAATTGGTAGCAAAGCGAAAGAATTTTGGAAAAATGATTCTGATTTAATTGATATTATTTATCAATGCAAAGAAGAAAGACGATCCATCAAATTTGAAAAGCAATATGTTTTAAAGGGGAGCAATCTTGAAAAATATGTAATTTCAACTTTCGCTTATATTGCAGAAAATACTGTTCTTATTATTATAGAAGATGTAACAGACAGAAGAAATGCTTTGAGCGAACTAAAGCAGAGTGAAAAGAAACTAAAAACGATTTTCGATAATGCCAATACAGGATTTATTTTTTGCGATCTAAATGGCAATTTCATAGATGTAAATCAATATTTCTGTAAGCTGGTTGAATATAGTTACGATGAACTATTAAAATTATCCTGTATTCTCATTACCCATCCAGACGACAAGATTAAACATAATCAAATATTTGAACAGGCTCTTACCGGTAAACAAACCCATTCCATCATTGAAAAAAAATTAATTACAAAGAATGGTTATATCAAATGGGTGTTATATTCTATTTCATTAATCAAAAAAGAGGATAATTCTCCATGGTTCTTTTCAGCTAACATACTTGATATAACGGACTTGAAAAAAACACAGGTAGAGCTCAAACGAAATGCTTTCTTTCTCAATGAAGCCCAGCACATGGCCAACATTGGTCATTATGTTTACGATATAGAAAACAATATTTGGGAATGTTCTAAAGAGCTGGAAAATATTTTTGAAATTGACGAATCATATCCTCGTAATTTGAAAGGATGGATGGATCTTGTACATCCTGACGATGCAAACAATTTGAACACAAGATTTTTTAGCAATATAATTGATGTGCCTGAAACAGAAACAAAAAGGTTCCAATACAGAATCATTGGTTATAAAACAAAAAATATAAAATGGGTACGAGACTTTGGTCAGATTGAAAAGAATTCCAAAGGCAACCAGCAAACTTTAATTGGAGCAATTCAGGATATTACATCAGAAAAAAAATATGAGATGCTTCTGGAGCGAAGCAATCTTGCACTTGAAAAAGCGAAAGAAAGAGCAGAAGAAAGTGACAGATTAAAATCGGCTTTCCTTGCTAATATGAGTCATGAGATTCGTACACCAATGAATAGTATTATTGGATTTTCAAATCTTTTACAGAAAGAGAATTTATCAGAATTTAAAAAGAAAAAATTCATTGGACTTATCCAGGATTCAGGTAACCAGTTGCTACAAATTATCAATGATATTTTAGATATATCTAAAATTGAATCCGGACAATTGCAAATTACTGAAGATGAATTCAATTTGAATGAAATAATTGATAATCTGAAACAAATCTGGAAAGAACACAGCAATCATTTTGAAAAACAGATAAAGCTTAAAACCTCTACTCCATTAAAATATAAAGAAGCTTACATTACATCTGATCAGGTAAGGATCAAACAAATATTAACTAATTTGTTATCCAATGCCTTTAAATTTACAAAAAAAGGTGAAATAGAGTTTGGATATAAATTGGAAAAAGACTTGCTGGTACTTTTTGTCAAAGATACAGGAATCGGAATCAAAAAGGAATATCACGACACTGTATTCAATCGATTTAGCCAGGCAGGAAAAGCACATACTGATACACATGGTGGCACAGGTCTTGGTCTTGCAATTATTAAAGGTATAGCCGAACTCCTGAAAGGGAAAGTGGATATGGTATCAAAATATGGAAAAGGCAGTACATTCTATGTTTCAATTCCCTACAAAAGCAGTAACTACAGTCAATCCGACAATAATGATTCAGTAGCTAAACCTTCATTCTATGACTTTACAGGCAAAAGGATACTGGTTGTTGAAGATGATCCTGCCAATATATCTCTTCTCAATGAAATACTATCGCCCTATGGATTTACACTTGAGTTTGCTACAAGCGGAGCTAAAGCAATTGAAATGATATANGATTACCTGATATTACTGGCTATGAAGTTGCAGCAATGATTAGGAATGTAAACAAAAAAATTCCTGTAATTTGTCAGACAGCATTTGCATTTTCAGAAGATAAAATCAAGTGTTATAGAGCTGGATGCAATGAGTATGTAACAAAACCTATCAACAATGATGAGCTAATGGAGAAGATTAGCACCTATCTCCAATAAATTCATTTTAAAGAATTCCGGTATTTTCTTATTTTTAAGGCTCAAACTTCTATTTATGAATAAAATTAACTTGTTTCTAATATTATCACTACTAGCTTTAACTGTAAATGGTCAGGAACAAAATGACACACTGAAAGAGAAACCCAAAACAGGTTTTAACTTTGGATTGCTACCATCCATTGCATATAATACAGATATAGGTTTTCAATACGGTGGATTAACCAACTTATATCTTTATGGCGATGGAAGTCAGTACCCTGAATACAGACATTCTCTTTACCTTGAATGGGCCCGGACAACCAAGGGTAGTGGTATCAATAAAATTAAATACGATTCTAAATACCTGATTCCACAAGTCAGGATTACAAGTGAGCTAAACTACTTAACTGAGCAGGCTTTGAATTTCTACGGTTTTAATGGTTACGAGGTTGAATATAATCCTGAATTTGAAAATACAGAAAGCTCAGAATACATCAGTCGCATGTATTATCGTCACGAACGAAAACTACTCCGTTTTATTGCTGATTTTCAAGGAAATGCATACAAGAACAAATTGCGATGGATTGTTGGCATTGGTATTTTTGATGCAAAAATCGGCCCTGTAGATATTGAAACACTCAACGAAGGGAAAGACGAAAGTGATATGCTCCCGGACACAGCTGGATTGTACGATAAATATATTGATTGGGGCATTATTGGTGAAAATGAAAAAAACGGAGGTCTTACAAACTTTGCAAAGCTCGGTCTTGTATACGATACCCGGGATAATGAGCCCAACCCAATGAAAGGTATATGGACCGAGGCAATGCTTCTTACTGCACCTGAGTTCACAGGCAATAAGGATTATCCGTATATAAAGTTGATTTTTACACATAGACAATATTTCACCATCATCAAAA
>PKSZ01000255.1 GCA_002869425.1 Marinilabiliales bacterium | reverse complement strand
CACCGGATTGTTATTTATTACAGTTGTAATTGGATCTATACTTCTGGGTACATATACTTTTGCAGGACTAATGATATTGCTGGTTGGATTGTCTGTTTGGGAGTTTTATTCCATTATTGAAGCGAGTGGAGGAAAACCTCAAAAATTTTATGGCACTTTTCTGTCAATTATATGGGTGTCCATGTTATATTGTATTTCTATTAATATTCTGGAATATAAACATATAGCCATCTTTATATTGTTGTTTGCAGGTATATTTATACTTCAGCTTTATAAAAAATCTGAGAAACCTTTAAAGGATGTATCATATACCATTTTGGGAATATTGTATTTAGCGGTACCTGTTTCTATTATTGCCTTTTTGGTGCATAGCAATACAAATGGAACCATCGTTTATGATTACCAGATTTTGATTGCATATTTTATCCTGATGTGGACATATGATACTGCAGCTTATTTATTTGGTGTTAGTATGGGACGACATCGATTGTTTGAACGTCATTCACCCAAAAAGTCATGGGAAGGGGCGATTGGTGGTGCAATCGTTGCTTTGGGA
This sequence comes from Marinilabiliales bacterium, assembly GCA_002869425.1. Lineage (GTDB taxonomy): Bacteria > Bacteroidota > Bacteroidia > Bacteroidales > BM523 > BM523. Next base: position 15,056 of record PKSZ01000255.1, on the reverse strand, counting down.
AGTTCATATTTGCTGAATATTTGGTTTCCACGATTATCTGTTTTAGAATGGGCTGTTGTAGCAGCTATCGTCATTGTTTTTGGAACATTTGGCGATTTGGTTGAGTCCATGTTTAAACGAAGTTTGAATATTAAGGATACCAGCAATATTTTACCTGGGCATGGAGGAATTCTGGATCGTTTTGATGCGGTATATCTTTCTGTTCCCGTGGTTTATGCATATTTGCTTGTTGCAGGGATTATTTAATTTTAGCGTCATGAGAATTCATAAAGAAGGAACACAAACCATTGTTTTAGTTTTATCGATTTTATTGATACTGAATCTTGCGGTTTCATTTCTGACAAATCACCTATTGTATGTTGTAATACCTTTGTTTGTGGCATCTGTCTTATTTTTTACTTTTATTTTGAGGTTTTTNTTGAGGTTTTTCAGGAATCCTGTAAGAACACCTGATAAGAATGCTGATCATGTTTTATGCCCGGCTGATGGTAAAGTTGTTGTAATTGAAGAGGTTGAAGAACCCGAGTATTTCAAAGATAAAAGAATACAGATTTCTATTTTTATGTCTCCTTTTGATGTTCATGTTAATCGGTATCCAATCAGCGGAAAGGTTGTGCATTATAAATATCATCCGGGGAAATTCCTTGTTGCTTATCATCCAAAATCTTCTACTGATAATGAGAGAACCACCACGGTTATAAAAGATGAGCAGGGGAGGGAAGTATTGGTTCGTCAGATAGCGGGTGCTGTTGCCAGAAGAATTGTACCGTATGTAAAACAGGGTGAGGAAATTGTGCAGGGTGATGACTTGGGATTTATTAAGTTTGGTTCCAGAGTCGACGTTTTTCTTCCGATAGGAACCAATTTGAGAATAAAACTTGATGATATTGTAATCGGGAATAAGACCATCCTTGCCGAGATTTAATGACTTTAACAGCTTTTTAAGTCTTTTATCATTTCTTTTAACGATCTTTTAACAAATAGGATTTATAGTTCATGGTATATTTGTACTGAATTAATCATTAACAAATAATATTATGAAAAACATTGTTCTTTTTATTGCTTTGATTGCTTTTTTAGGTGTAGGGGTAACATCTTCATATGCAGCTAATTATACAAATAGTCCTGTAGAAAACGTTGATAATAAAAAATGTGAGAAGTGTGGAAAAGAGGGTTGTGATGGTTCTTGTTGTGCAAAGGACTCAACAAAAGAAAGCCATAAGTGCACAGGACATAAAGATGGAAAAAAGTGTTGTTCAAAAACAGATGCAAATGCCAAGAAGTGTTGTTCAAAAGCAGCATCAAAATGTTGTTCAACTAAAGCTTCTGAACACAAATGTTGTTCATCAAAAAGTACAACTCACAAATGCACAGGTAAAAAGGAAGGACATAAATGTCCTCACAGCAAATAGTTTAAAGGTGTTAAGAATGAAAGGCTTCCGAAAGGAGGCCTTTTTTTTTACCTACTTATAACATATTTGTTTAATTCATCAATTGAGGATTCAAAATCAAAAGCATCGTTTAATTGATAATAGTTGCCTCTGTCGTATGTGCGATCGTAAGCAAATTTTGCAAATTGAAGTTTGGTATCTTCAAAATCAAAAAGATTCATGATCTCTTTTACTTGTGAGCATAGCAGGCAGTTGGAACCTACAATTTGCTTTGCAATTGTTAATTTGGAATCTTCAAAGGATTTTGATGCAATGGAATTTTTTGCTGTGGAAAAATCATAATCCGACATAGGCATGGGGCACCCTACCGGGCCAGCATAGCCAGGTACATAAATTACTTCTTCAACATGAGGAGCAGGAGATAAATGATGTTGGTTCTGTGTTGATGTTGTAGTTGTTGTAGTAGTGGTAGAGTAGCTTGTTGTTGTCGAGTTAACTGTTGATCCACTTTGATTAATATTCATGTCCACATTCATGCCTTCATCATTTACATTAATGCCTACTGAAACACCATCAGGCTTGCCGGAAGTATTTGTGGTTGTTTCTGTAATAGTTGTTGTCGAGGAAACAGACGCCGGGCTTGTTGTAAAAACTATAACGGATTGATTTTGAGGTGGAGCAGGTGCTTGTGCAATGGGAACCTGATTCATATATCTCAATACATATTTACCTTTTTTGTTTCTTTTGATAACATATGTGTATTCTTGTGCCGGATCATTGAAATACAAGCTTTTATCAAATTCGCCAAGTCTGTTGTCGTCAAAAATTATCTTAACTTTATAACTGGGCGCTATCAGGTCTGTAACTTTTACATTGGTTTCCGGATTGCTGTTTTGTTGAATCCCATTTAGAATTAAGTAAAATTTTTCTCCTTGTTCTGAGAAAACAACGAGATTGGATTTAGCTTGTGAAAACCCGCTGGCTATTATTGATAATAACAGAATAATTGTTAGAGGAAATGCCTTCATATTATTGTATATTTTGATTTATTACATTTCTTACGCTACCGTATTTAAGCAAGAGTTGTCGTGCTTTGTCTTTTTCAATATTCAATTGTTCAGAAATCATTACTGATCCTCGTTCAATAAGCTTTTCATTGTTGAGCTGCATATAAACCATTTTATTCCCAACAACTTTACCCAACTTAATCATTACAGAAGTGCTAATCATATTTAAAACCATCTTCTGAGCTGTTCCTGCTTTCATTCTTGTACTGCCTGTGACAAATTCCGGACCAACTATTACCTCAATAGCAGTCCATGCTTCTGCTGCCATTGGACTTTTTTTATTGCAACAAATGCAGGCTGTTTTTATATTATTTTTTGTGCAATGTTGTAATGCCCCCACTACATAAGGCGTTGTTCCTGATGCAGATATGCCTATAATGAAATCTTTCGATGATACGTTGTACTTCTTTAAATCATCCCATCCTGCATCTACATCGTCTTCTGCCTTTTCAATAGCTTTTCGAATTGCGTTATCTCCTCCTGCAATAATTCCAATGACCATTTTGTCTGAAACACCAAAAGTCGGAGGACATTCTGATGCATCCACTATACCAAGTCTACCACTGGTTCCGCTACCAATGTAGAAAAGCCTGCCACCATCTTTTAGCTTATCTACAATCACATCGATTACTTGTTTAATATTAGGAATTTGAGGAGTAATAGCGTGCGCTACTTTTTGGTCTTCCTGGTTAATGTTGTGTAGTAATTCTTCTGTATTCATCTGTTCAAGATGATCATACAGTGATGATAGTTCGGTTGTTTTCATATGGACAAAACAAAGTGGAAAAAGAAATTATTCTGTTTTCTGAACAACCTTGGTTGTTTCTCCTTCAGCGTAATTATAAATTTCACGTATTATATCTTCATACTTACTGAAGATTACTTTTCTTTTTAGTTTTAAGGACGGTGATAAATCACCAGTTTCTGGTGACCAAACATCAGGTACAAGTCTAAATCTTTTTATTTGTTCGGTTTGCCCCAGTGTCTTGTTGCAAATCGCAATTTCTTTTTGGAAGCGAGCTATCACTTCTTGCCTTTGAATAATCTCTGAATTGTCTTTAAAATGCAGTTTGTAGCTTGAGCACCAATCGTGTAATGCTGAGAAATTAGGCGATATCAAAGCGCTGGCAAATTTTTCGTTTTCGCCAATAACCATGGCTTGCTCAATAAAGAAAGACTCTTTAAGTTTATTTTCAATGGGCTGTGGAGCAACATATTTACCACTGGATATTTTGAATATTTCTTTTTTTCTGTCTGTAATTTTAACAAACTTATTGTCCACTAAAACCCCAATATCGCCAGTATGTAACCATCCATCCTGATCAATAACTTCTTTTGTTGCTTCAGGGTTTTTAAAATAACCCATCATTACATTTGGTCCTTTACAAATGATTTCTCCATCTTGAGCAAATTTTAATTCCACTCCTTTCAATACCGGTCCAACAGTTCCAAATCTATGATTAGGGTATTTGAAATGACTAACTGCAATAACCGGACTAGCTTCTGTTAATCCATAGCCTTCAACAATGGGTATTTCTGCTGCCCAGAATATTCTTTGCAATCTTTTCTGAACAGCTGATCCTCCTGTAACAATGATTCTTATATTACCTCCCATTGCTTCTTTCCATTTTTTGAAAACAAGTTTGCGTGCAATGGATAGTTTAAATCTGTAAAAACCTCCGTTTGTAGCGCCTTCTTGATATTTTAATCCAAGCTTTACAGCCCAGAAAAACATTGCCTTTTTATATCCGGAAAGGTCATTGCCTTTTTCAATTATTTTATCATAAAATCGTTCCAGAAGTCTTGGTACTGTATTGAATCCGTCAGGCTTAATTTCCTTTAGATTGTCAACAATTTTTCCCATGTTCTCAGCATAATAAATGCTAATTCCAAGATATTGAAACTGGTAATTCATCATTCTTTCATAAACATGACAAAGAGGAAGAAAGCTAAGTGCTTTACATGATGAATCCATGGGTTGAAGGTCTGATGTAGCTATAAAGTTAGAAACCAGGTTTCTATGTGATAACATAACTCCTTTTTGCACACCTGTAGTTCCGGAAGTATAAATAATGGAAGCCAATTCTTCTTCAGAGATACTATCCTTGATTTTTTTTAGTTCTTGTGCAAAAATATCCTTGTTTTTCCTTCCCAGTTCAACAATTTCCATCCAATTGTTTTCGCCATCAATATCATTGAAAGTATATATTGTATCAATGTTATCAGCTTCTTCAAGTATGGGTCTTAGTTTGTCAAGTAATAATTTGTCTGAGACAAAAACCATTTTTGCTTCACTGTGCTTAAGAATATAACGATAGTCATCAATACTGATTGTTGGATAAATGGGAACGTGAATTAAGCCTGCTTGTAACAAAGCATGATCTACAATATTCCATTCGGGTCTGTTGTTTGCAATGGTCGCAACCTTATCACCTTTGTTTAGCGCAAGGTTGAGTAATCCGAGGCTTAAATCATTGCAGAGAGATACAAATTCTTTTGTGCTGAATTTTTTCCATTCCCCATCTTTTTTAAACGCAAATGCATCATCGTTTGTGGGGTACTTTTCCTGAATGTAGTCCAACAAGTCAAATATTCGCCGTACTTCAGTCATAGCTAAAAAATTACAAAGCACAAATGTACTAATTTATTTATAAATACGTATTTTCAGGTAAAACGTCTGATGTTCAGTACGTCCCATTTGTGTCATATTCATCCCGATTATCCCAGCCTTGTGTTTACTGTCACTTTAATAAGCATATTATCACCTATTTCTGGTTGTCGTTGAAATATTTTATAAATTGGTTTTCAAAGATTTTTCAAACAGTTTTTAAGTTCTGATTGATATGAAAAAATATTTGATAATTATTGTATTGAATTGTATTGTTACATTGTCCTATGCACAATACTCTTCCGACATTTGTAATGGAGGAACTGCAACATCCAGTTCAAATTGGCCGGGTTACATTGCAGCGTTGGCTTTTGATAATGATATGGGAGACCTAAATGCATGGGCAACAGCCACTGGGAATACAACCGGCTGGATAATGTATGAGTTACCTGAAGCCAGAAATGTAACCGCATACTCTTTAACAGCCAGAAAGCATAACAATTCGGGAACAACCGGAAGTCCGCAGGATTGGATTTTGGAAGGATCCAATGACAATAATTCCTGGACATTACTTGATAGCAGGACGAACGAAACAGGTTGGGACTGGAGCATTCCTGAAACAAGGTTTTATGCCATATCCAATACTGATAGCTATAAATTTTATAAAATCACTATACAATCAAACAACGGGAATACAGATTATAGTTGTATCGGTGAGATTGAGATGTTTACGGATGCTGTGTTTCTTGGTAATGGTAATCCTGGAAGTCAGTGGTATTTTGGATTTAATGCATCTATTGATTTCAGGTATGATCCTCCGATAATTGGTAATGAAAGTGCTATGTCTCAATGGGAAGGATGTGCATCTATATCTGATTCAAGCGGAAGTTTGTTGTTTTATACCAATGGTATTACAATTTACGATTCAACCCATAATGTAATGTTAAATGGTACAGGTTTAAACGGGCATCAGCAATCGACACAAAGTGGTGTTATCGTTCCGCATCCTACAGATGCCAATTTGTTTTATGTCTTTACAGTTACCTGGAATGGTGCCCCGGATGGGATACAATACTCGGTTGTGGATATGAGCCTGAATGGAGGATTGGGTGCTGTTACAGCAGAAAAGAACATACAGTTAAACACGCCTAATTCAGAAAAAATTACTGCAGTTCAGCATGCTGATGAGGAAAGTGTTTGGGTTATTTCTCACAGTTTCAGACCATCAACGGATGTTACGGCTCCAGATGATGAGTTTTATGCATATCTGATTGATGATTCTGGAATCAATACAACTCCGGTAGTCTCAGCTGTTGGTTACCCGCATGCACTAGGAGCAAATGATTGGAATGGGGCAGGGTATATGAAGGTGAGTCCTGACGGATCAAGAATTGCTGTAAATGTTTTGGCAGATGGTATTACACAGGTTCTGGATTTTGACAATTCTACTGGAGTGGTTTCTAATCCATTAACCCTGACTCCTTCAACCGACTTGCATTCAAGAGCTTACGGATTGGAGTTCTCGCCCGACGGAACAAAACTTTATACTGCTGCATGGACTTATCATGATATATGGCAGTATGATTTAACTGCTGGCTCAGAAACGGATATTCAAAACTCTAAAGTAGTGGTTGGAACATCCTTTAATGAGTTGGGGGCATTGCAGGTGGCGCCGGATGGAAGAATATACGTTTGCAGAAATGTTTCGCACCTTTCTTCTGTTACCAATCCTGAATGGTTAGGTGTGATTAATCATCAGAATATGCCCGGCTTGTCATGTGATTTTGTGGATGACGGATTGTTTATTGGTCCCGGACAAAGTGGAATAGGGCTGCCTACATTTATTCAAAGCTATTTTGCTACTGGATTCAGTTCTGCTAATCATTGTTATAGCGACACAACAGAGTTTTTTATGACAAATTCATCTGTTGATACTGTTTTGTGGATTTTTAATTATCCGCAGGTAGCCCCTGAAGATACTTCAACTGCAATTCAACCAGAATTTGTCTTTGGTTCTCCGGGAACATATACCGTTGAGATGATTTACTGGCGAATGGGTTTGGCTGATACAATTATGCAGGATGTTACCATACTTTCAATGCCATCCATCATTGCACTGCCGGATACTACAATATGTTCGGGAGAAAGTTTGGTTCTTAATCCGGGTGTTGAAGATTGCACATATGCTTGGTCTACAGGAGAAACAACGCAAAGTATATCTGTAAATGCTTCAGGTAATTATACCGTAGGCGTGATGGATTCTAATAATTGTATTGCTTACGATACTGCCCTTATTGATACGCATTCAATTATACCTGCTGAATTGGGCGATGATATTGATACTTGTGCGCAAGATTCAGTTGTACTTTCTCTTATGGATTTTGAAAATTATGTATGGTCTGATGGAGAAACTGATTCTGTACTTACGGTTTATACCAGCGATGAATATATTGTAACGGTAAGCGATGCATATGGGTGTACTGATTCAGATACGATTCAGGTTGTAATTCATAATCCACCAGAGATTGATTTGGGTGAAACAATAGATACATGTACTTCTGATTTAATTGGTGTAGAGGCTCCTGACGGATACGCAGATTATGTTTGGTCTACAGGTGCGACAGAGCAAAGTATTGATGTGAATACAAGCGGAGTTTATTTGGTTACCATTTTGGATGCCAATGGTTGTGCTGCACAGGATAGCATTGAGGTGAATATTTCCATTCCTGTTGAAATTGATTTACCAGAAGATACAATCATATGTGAAGGGGATTCGATATTACTACATCTGCCAGAGGGTATGGATAGTTATTTATGGAGTGATGGTAGCACAGCAGTGAGTTTATGGGTTGGAGATTCAGAAATATATTATGCAACTGTAACTTCTGGAAGCTGTACTGCCAGTGATAGCACGGGGCTTCAAATAAGCAGTCCATATGTTGATTTGCCCCCTGATCAAACAATTTGTTATAATGATTCATTATTGCTTGAAGCAGAAACAGGTTTTTTAGCTTATGAATGGACAAATGGTGAAACAACAGAAAGCCTGATTGTATATGAAGCTGGTAATTATTCTGTAACGGTTACAGATTCAATAGCATGTGTGGCTGCGGATTCCATTCATATTGAAGTGGGAGAACCCATTATCACAAACCTGGAAGACACGTTGGGTTTTTGTGCTGGTAATCAGCTTGTGTTGTATGCAGGTGATGATTTTTCATCATATACATGGTCGAATGGTGCTTTTACACAAGCTATTAATGTAGCTGACGCAGGTTGGTATTTTGTTACTGTTGTTAATGATCAGGGCTGTAGTACACTAGATAGTAGTTATGCTCAGATGTATGAATTACCAAATATTGATCTACCACAGGATACGAGTTCATGTGTGCCGGTTGAACTGTTGGTTGAAAATGCCGGAGCAGACTTTATCTGGAGTAATGGCGAGACAACTGCTGGTATCATTTGTATGGATTCAGGTAGTTACGAAGTTACAGTTATTGATTCCAACGGCTGTTCTGAAAATGCTATAGTTAATGTAAGCATTGGAGGTTATTTTAACATGAATGTTAATGCAGATACAATTATTTGTAATGAAGAGTCAGTATCATTGAGCGCACCAGCAGGATATGTAAGTTATTTATGGTCAAATGGAAGCACACAAGAGAGTATCACTACTGATTTACCCGGTGGGTATTCTGTTTCGGTTACCAATGATGAAGGTTGTGTTGGCATTGACAGTTTTTATTTACAAAAGGTAGTTGTAGCCATAGATATTCCGGATAATACCGGCTTTTGTAAAGGAGAAAGTGTTGTTTTGTCTGGCACAGAGATGGGGGCTTATGAATGGTCAACAGGAGATGTAGGAAGCACTATTGAGATCGATCAGGCCGGAATTTATTATGTTACACTCACATATCAGGGGTGTTCGGATATATCAGATATAGATGTTGTTGAATATGCACAACCTAATGTAGTTGCCGGAATTTTATCAGGGCATACAGATACAATTATTAACGGTGGATCAACATTTCTGGATGTTGTCGGAGCACAGGATTATACATGGCAGGATGATCAGTCTCTAAGCTGTACTGATTGCATGAATCCTGAGGCTGAACCGCTGGAAACAACCATCTATTACGTTACAGGTACTGATGCACATGGCTGTGCAGATACTGCTTCAGTAGAAGTTTTTGTTGATTATGATCACCATATATTTCTACCGACTGCATTTTCTCCAAATGATGATGGCCAAAATGATGTTCTTTATGTTTATGGAGAAGGGATAAAGAAACTTCATCTTGGTATTTACAATCGCTGGGGCGAATTGGTTTTTGAAACAGCATCGCAGGAAAATGGCTGGGACGGTACATACAAAGGTAAGAGACTTGATCCTGCGGTATTTGTATACATTCTTCGTGTAACTTATTATGATGGAAAATCACTCGAGAAATCAGGTAATATAACATTGGTCAGATAAAAGTATTGATTATGAAAAATATTGTTTTATACAGAGTTAGATTATATGTTACGCTTGCACTATTAAACATTGGGTATAATGTTGATGCACAAGACATTCATTTTAGCATGTTTAATGAGTCACCAATGTTAACAAATCCTGCTTCTACTGGTGATTTTGTAGGAGATCATCGTGTGATTATGAATTATAGGCAGCAATGGGCTGCAGTGGCTATTCCATACACTACTTATGCATTTCATTATGATGGAAATTATTTTAGAAATAATCGTACAAAAGAAAACAGACTCGGAATTGGTGTAACTGGTTATAGCGATAAGGCTGGCGATTCAGAAATGGGTGTGTCTCAGCTATTGTTAAATTTATCCTATTTTAAACAACTTAAGCAAAAACATGTAGTTTCTGTAGGTTTCCAGGGGGGCGTTTCACAAAGAAGTATTGCATATGAAAAGCTTACCTGGGGAAATCAATACGATGGATCAGGATACAATAGTCAGCTAGATCCTATGGAGCCGATTCCAAACCAGAGTTTTATGTATGGCGATGTTGCATGTGGCTTAAACTGGCGTTATGAACAAAATAGGTTTTTAAAGACTCAACTTGGGGTTTCCATGTATCACTTAAATCCTATTCAGATGGAATATGTAAGTGGTTTTGAAGAACAGCTGGATAGAAATATAACGGTTCATGGAGGGTTGGAATATATGGTGAAAAATACCAGTACATCTTTTCTTCCTGGATTTTTGTATCGTCGGCAGGGAAAAGCCAGTGAGTTGTTATTTGGTGGACTAATAAAGTATCAGCTACCTGAAAATGGAAGATACAATGGAAATATTATGGAGCAATATATTGCAATGGGAAGCTACTACAGATGGAAAGATGCATTTGTGCTGGCTTTCATTTACAGTTATAAGAATGTGAAAATGGTCTTCAGTTATGATGTGAATGATTCAGGGATTTCTGCTGTTAGTAATGGAAGGGGTGCTTTTGAATTAACACTGGCTTATCATACTCCATATCAAAGAAGGTATAGCGGAAGTTCTCTTTTGTAAACTACCGGTTGTAATAGCAGGTATTACACTTCTTTTTGTGCTTTATTTTGGTGTGAATCCAATATTTGTAGCCTATGGAAAGACTGATTGTTTTGGGTTGCATATAATAAAATGAAAGGGAAATATCGCTTTTATTGGAAACATAAAAATCATATTCGAGTTCAAAACCAATTGGCAGAAACTTATATTCTATATTACCTGCTATTTCCATATCTCCGTGATCCTGATAGTCGTCAAAATTTTTCCAGCTGGAACGATAAAATATTGTTGGGCCTAATCCAAAATTAACGGTATTTCTCCACTTTTTAAAAAGCCTGACACGATATCCGATATGTGTAAATGCTGAAGGCTGAGCAGCAACATCCAGAAGGATTCCTTCCTGAAACCGAATGGAATGATCCAGTTCCAGAATGAAGAATTCATAATGCAAAACAATTCCGGGTTGAAAAATCCATTTGCCATTTGGTGTTAAATTATTCTCCCATAGGTGTTTATATTCACTATCGTAGGGTGTAGCTCCAAGCCAGAGAACCTTAAATGATACATTGTTTTGTGCGAACAACAAAAGTGAAGTGATTAGAAAAAACAACAATATGGAAAAATGCTTCACCTTCATTATGAGTATAAAACGAATTAATGCAGCTGAAAGATACATATTTTGTAGTTTTTTTTAATCTTTATGATTACTTTATTTGCCGAAACAAATTAAACCTATCATGAGAAGAATAATCTTTACTTTATCAATTGTAGCGCTATCCATTTTTTCATATGCACAGGATATGCCTGCATATTCTGTTTTTACATCTGAAGGAAAAAAGGTGAACTATGGAGAGATGATTTCCGGAATTAAGGATGCCGATGTAATATTTTTTGGAGAGTTGCATGATAATCCAATCGTTCATTGGTTGCAGTTGGAAACAACGAAGAGTTTATACGAACTGAAAAAAGATAAACTAATACTTGGAGCAGAGATGTTTGAGTCGGATAATCAGCTTATCATGGATGAGTTTTTAGGAGGACTGATTTCTGAAAACAAATTTGAAGAAGAAGCCAGACTCTGGCCAAATTACAAAACAGACTATAAACCTCTTGTGCAATTTGCCAAAGAAATGAACTTATCCTTTATTGCTGCAAATATTCCAAGACGCTATGCTGCACTCGTATTTTCGAAAGGATTTGAGGGATTAAATTCTACATCTGACGAAGCAAAAGAATATTTTGCCCCTCTTCCTATACAATATGATGCTGAACTTGCTTGTTATAAAAACATGTTGAATATGGGAGGAATGGGAATGAAGCACAGCAACGAAAATCTACCTAAGGCACAGGCTGTAAAAGATGCTACCATGGCCCATTTTATAACAAAATATTGGAAAGAAGGTACACAGGTTTTATTTTATAATGGTACATATCATTCTGATAACCACCAGGGAATTGTGTGGTATTTGAAAAATGCCAATAAAAACCTAAAGATTAAGACCATTGCCAGTACCATGCAAAAGGATGTAACTGCTTTGGATGATGAAGCCAAAGGTACAGCTGATTTTATTTTGGTTACACCTGAAAATATTACAAGAACACACTAGAAAAATTACATTAAATAGCAATTCAATAGGATAATACTGCAGGATTGTTTTGCCAATGCTGGCGTAGGTCATAATCCTGTTACTTAGCATGTTATAATCTTGAATTATTTTTTAATTTAGTCGTAATAATTTATTGTTAAGAGCATAAATAGTATGCTCAGTGTTGATAAATACTGACCAATGAAAAGAATTATTACGCTAATCACGGTTTTTGTGGCATTGAGTTCCTGGATCCATGCACAGAAAATACTTTCTCAATGTATGCAGTTTTATGGTGGCCTCAATCGAAATATGATTGGAAGCTACGATGGATGGGATAAAGAATATCAATCAAATTTTGGTTTTAATTTTGGTGCTGCTTATAACATTCACTTTTCAAAGGCTTATTCATTGGGTGTCGGTCTTGGTTTTTTATCAGAAAAAGTAACTGAAACAATGTTTGATAATATTGAAACCAATGAAAAACTTTCTTTTAATTATCCCGAAATTAGATTTATAAATGAGTTTAGCACAGGAACAGGCCTGGCTTTTGACTTGGGGACGTATTATAAAATTCCTGTTTTTCCTATAAAGCATCAGGGTAAAATGCATAAAAATGATGCCGATTTTAGTGATGCAATGGCTCTAATATTTGGGACAAGCTATTACTTTAAATTTGGCTTGTTCGCATATTTTAATTTTAGTCCATGTTTAACATTTAACCAGGCTGTCTATTTTAATGGGGAAAGTGAGATAGTGGATGAGGACTACGGTTTTGCACGATTTAATAGTTTTCATTTTGGCGTTGGATATCGCATTCCAACAAAATATAAATTGAAAAAATAATTGCTGTTATGAATAAATATTTAGCGTTTTTAATTTTAATTATTATTTCGCATTCTTCATTTTCTCAGGATATAATCCGGAAAATAAATGGGGAAGAATTGAAGGTTAATATAACTGAGGTTACACCAGAATTGATAAAATATAAGGATGTTAATATGCCTGAAGGACCTTTGTTTAGTATATACAAAAGTGAAATCAAACAAATTGAATTCAAAAATGGTAGTATCCTGAATATTGCTGAAGAACCGGAAGAAAAAAATGATGTACTGGAGAATGTTGTTGATGAGGTTCCGTCTGATGAAAAATATCAAGTAGGGAAAGTAACAGATACGCGTGATAATAAAACATATGAAACTGTAATAATAGGAAAGCAGGAATGGTTGGCAAATAATTTATCTTTTAAATCTGAAGGATCTTTGGTATATGATAACAATGCAGACAATGAAGAAAGATTAGGACGTTTATATACTATGGATCAGGCAAAATCAGCATGTCCGGAAGGTTGGCATTTACCTTCGGATGAAGAGTGGAAAGAACTTGAAATAGAATTAGGAATGGTATCCAATGTAAATAGTGAAGGATGGAGGGGTAATTCACCCGGACAAGGCAAGCTGCTGAAAAAGGGAGGTGAATCAAACTTTAATGCAGAGCTGGGTGGCTTTTCATGGGAAAAAGTAAAGTTTGAATGGTTAGATGAGGCAGGTATTTTTTGGACTGCAACAAGTTATCCAAAAGAAAAGGATTCTTTTTGGGTTAGGCAATTGGGTAAACGAATGAGTGTGAAAAGAACCTACATGCCCAAAGACATGTTCTTTAGTGTTCGGTGCGTAAAGAATTAAAAAAAATACCGATCAACTGACCGGTATTATATCTAATGGCTCAATATTATTAAGAGCAAAGTTCCAGTGCCTTATTAACAGCTTTTTGAATTCCATCAGGTTTTTTTCCACCGGCTGTAGCATAAAATGGCTGGCCTCCACCGCCACCCTGGATCTCTTTTGCAGCTTCACGAATAATGTTTCCGGCATTGAAACCTCTGTCTTTTACAAGATTATCTGAAAACATAATACTCAGGGAAGGTTTTTCATTAATTACAGCACCAAGTATGAGTATCATATTTTCAATTTTATCTTTCATTTGAAATGCGAGATCTTTGAATGCGGCAGCTGAATCAATGGAGATTACTTCTGCAATAATATTAAGATCATCTTTCTTTTGAATTTTCAAAAGTAAACTTTCTTTCAAGGCCTTAACGTTTTGTTTTTCAAAACCTTCTATTTTTTTCTGAAGCTTAGCATTTTCATCCATTAGCTGGTGCACACTTTTAATAGCATCTTTTGGGTTTTTAAGTAAGACTTTGATCTGTTCAAGCTCCATTATCTTTTTGTCGGTATAATTTTTAGCAGTATCTCCGGTTATTGCTTCAATTCTTCTTATCCCAGCTGCAACGGCAGACTCACTTACAATTTTAAAAAGACCAATCTCACCTGTAGATGCAGTATGCGTACCTCCGCATAGCTCAATAGAATCACCGAATTGTATTACCCTTACAGTGTCTCCGTATTTTTCACCAAACAGGGCCATTGCACCCATTTTTTCTGCTTCAGACATTGGGAGATTTCTGTATTCTTCCACATTTAGATTTGCTCTGATTTTATCATTAACGGCATTTTCTACATTTTCAATTTCTTCATCAGAGAGTTTATGAAAATGAGAAAAATCAAATCGCAGATGATCTGGATTTACCAGTGATCCTTTTTGCTCAACATGATTTCCCAATATTGATCTTAGTGCTTCGTGTAATAAGTGTGTTGCCGTATGGTTCCTTTCCGTTTTTTTTCTATTTCTGCTGTCTACAAATGCTTGAAAGGAAGATTTCAGATTTTTGGGTAATTCTTTCAGATAATGAACAACAACATTATTCTCTTTTTTTGTATTTAAAACTGTATATTTTTCCCCGTCTTGCTCTATATATCCAGTATCTCCCACTTGTCCTCCTCCTTCGGCATAAAAAGGAGTCAGGTTAAAAACAGCTTCGTAAAGATTTTTG
>PKSZ01000707.1 GCA_002869425.1 Marinilabiliales bacterium | reverse complement strand
CAGGGCCAATATTCTATAGCGCTTGAGTTTTATATTGAGTCTGAACAGTTGAGGAAAGAGATTGGTGATGAACGGGGGAGAGCTTATGTGCTTTGTAATATAGGTGTTATTTACGATGAGCAGGAGAGCTATGATAAATCGGTAGAATATTACAGGCAGGCATTACAGATAAATCAAAAAATTGAAGATCATAAAGCGATGGCTGGTGTTTTAAATAATCTTGGCGAGGTATTATTTGCGCAGGAATTGTATGATTCTGCAATGTACTATTACAAGAAATCCTTGAGCATTTGTAATAACCGTGAAATTGAGGAAATTTATCCGCAGGTTATCAATAATATTGGTGGAGTTTATTTTAAGCAAAAAGATTATAATAAAGCCTTAAATTATTATCGATTGTCTCTAGTTCATGCAGAAGAAGCTGATGATTATCAAAGTATTGTAAGTATAAAAAACAGTATAGGAAAAGTTTTGGTATTATTGGGCAAAAAGGATGAGGCATTAAAAGTATATTTTGAAAGTTTGCGTTTATCTGAAAGTGCGGGTTTAAAAGAAGATATGAAGGTTAATTACCGTGAAATTGCAGCACTTTTTGCAAGCATGGATAATTATTCTGAGGCATATAAATACAGTAGGTTGTTTTCTATTGTTAGCGATAGCTTATATAGTGAAAACAATATGAAAAAGTTAGCCGATGTAAGGGTAAAGTACGAAACAGAGAAGAAAGAAAAGGAAATACAATTGTTAACACAGGAGGCCAAATTGCAAGATTTGCAATTGAATCGGAATAGGTTGATAACCATTATTGCATCTATTGCATCTGTCTTTATTCTTATGTTTTTGATTATTTTGTTTATTGCATTCCGAACCCGACAAAAAAATAAAGAACTTTTATTGAAACAGCAGGCAGATGAAGCAATCCGGCATAGTGAGAAAAGGATGTTGTCCAAAGTTATAGAAACAGAAGAAAAAGAAAGAGAAAGGTTTGCCCGGGATTTGCACGATGGGCTCGGACCTCTTTTGTCGAGCATTAAACTGTATGCTAATGAGCTTGCAGCCGACGATATGGAGTCAGGAGAGAAAGAATCTATGTTGAAGTATACCAACGACTTGCTGGATGAGGCAGTGAAAAGCACAAGGGCCATTTCAAACAATTTAATGCCAACGATTATCAGCGATTATGGACTTTATAAAGCAATAAAATCGTTCTGCGATAAATTGA
The DNA here is from genome assembly GCA_002869425.1 of Marinilabiliales bacterium. Classification (GTDB taxonomy): domain Bacteria; phylum Bacteroidota; class Bacteroidia; order Bacteroidales; family BM523; genus BM523. Next base: position 1,148 of record PKSZ01000707.1, on the reverse strand, counting down.
ATCTGGCCAGTAATCTTCAAATAAGTCTGGAAAAGAATTTTGATCAAAGATTACCCGTAGCACTTGAAATTGTTTTTTACAGGGTAATCCAGGAGTTGTTAAACAATACTGTAAAATATGCTGAAGCAACATCTGTAAATATTCAGCTTCACAAAGAAAATACTACTGCCGGAATTTTGTATGAAGATAATGGAAAGGGATTTAATCTGGATGAAGTAATGGCTGGTCCAAAGTCAGGTATGGGGATAAAGAATATTCAGAGCAGGATCAATTCTGTAGATGGAAATTGTAAATTTATTACGAGTAATAATAATGGTTTAAAGGTTGAAATAGATGTGCCTTTGAATTATTTTAACGATACATATGGAACAAAAAGTTAAAATATTTTTGGTTGATGATCATGAAATTTTTCGCAATGGTTTAGCCATGGTGATTGGGAAGTTAAAATATGCAGAACTTATAGGAGAAGCTTCTTCAGGTGAACAATTCCTTGAAGCATTAGAAAATAATGTTCCTGAAATTGTATTTATGGATATTCAAATGCCCGGGATGGGGGGTATTGAAGCTACAAAAATAGCATTGGAGAAAAAACCGGATTTAAAAATAGCAGCTTTGTCTATGTTTGGAGAGGAAGAATATCTTCAAAATATGTTGGAAGCGGGTGCATGCGGCTTTTTATTGAAAAATATAACAAAAAGTGATCTGGATCAGGCCATTCGTTTTTTGAATGAGGGCAAGAATTATTTTTCACCTGAACTACTTCAGTATTTTACTCAACGTTATATTTCCGATAAAAAGTCAGAAGAGAGTCCTGTTAAGCTTTCAGATAGGGAACTTGAAGTATTACAGTTGATTGCGAAGGGTTATACAGATGCAGAAATTGGAGAAAAGTTGTTTATTAGTCAGCGTACAGTGAATGGTCACAGAGCAAACTTAATTTCTAAAACAGGTTCAAAAAATACTGTGAATCTCCTAATCTATGCAATAAGGCATAAACTGGTGTAGATAGAATAAAAAAAGAGGCCGAAGCCTCTTTTTTTGTCGTAATTTGGTTTTATTTTATTCTGCAACATCACCTACAATTCTATCAGATTCATAAGCACCTGATTTCAGTTTGTCAGATATTTCAGTAAAGCAATTAATTGTAT
>PKSZ01000371.1 GCA_002869425.1 Marinilabiliales bacterium | reverse complement strand
TAAGTGGCGCCCAATAGTAATATACTGGTAATAGTCCATCAACTAGATCAGGCATAAAATGGAAAACACACAAATTAACCGGCCAGAAAAACAATCCAAGTTGGAAGTTGATAGCTCCCGAAATTAAAAATATTCTATCAAAATAGGAAAAATTATTTCCTAACGAATTCATAGATCCGTGAACGTATGTTCCTTTTATTGCCATCAAACCATATATTACAGAAAGAGCAAAAAACGGCAGCAAAAACATGAGTTTTTTCCATTTGATCTTCTTTTCAATAAAAACATCAAGAAAAAGAAACATAACGGGCAAGGTGATTGCTATGGACTTTGAATTAATAGCTAGAAATGTAAAACCAGCTGAAATCAGTAAGTACTTTACTTTTCTCTGACTTGCAACATATTTAATATAATAAAGAACTGCTGGAATATAAAAAATCGTTACCAGAGAACTTGCCATACCCGGTATCCATACATAACTTTCTGTCCCCAGTGGATGAAAAGCAAAAATTAAGACAGCCAGCAGCGCAGTTAGTTTATCAGACAACTTATGTACAAACCAAAATACAACCACAATATTTACACAATGTAACAAGAGTGTTAAAGTGTGGTACACTGTTGGCTCAAGACCAAATATTTTGTAGGGCAGTAAGTAAAAGATTATAGTTAAAGGATGGTAATGCCCTCCATATGTTGACGTAAGTAGTGTTCCCAGCTTATCCCAGGAGAAATTCATAATTTCATTATTATCCTGCAAATAAAGCTGAATATCCAAAGCTGAAAAAGAATACCCAATAACATCGTTAAAAACAACACAAACAAGTGCTATTACTACAATAAGTATATGCACATAATACCTGTTGGCAAATTTCAACAAACCATCATTAGAGTTGCTCTTATTGAATTCGTTAAATATCAATTAATGATACTATTTTGGAAGTCCGTTTGTGTAATTAACTTCAGAATTGAATGATCCATCCTCATTATAAATTTTAACCGTTCCGGTTCCATCTTTAAGAGTTCCCGGATCAACAACATTTCCATCTGCATCTTTATTAGATAAAATATTCCAGAACAATCCTTCCTTGTATTCTCTCTGTGTCCATATATTTCCATTAGGATGATAGTATGTATAAATACTGTCCAATTTCCCGTTTTTATATGAGTACTCTGCTTGTTTTGAACCATCTTCATAATAATCAACCCAATTTCCATAGGGAGTCTGATCATTATAAAATCCCGTTGTTTTCTTTCCTCCGCTTCTATAAAACCAGGTTACTTCACCTGCATACTTCCTGTTTTTAATAATCCCCTCTTCCAATAGTATTCCCTGGTTATCCAGATGTTGAAATTTCAATAAAGAATCGCCCTTTTCATCAACGCTTACAAACTCAATCTTTAAGTGATCTTCAGGTTGGATATCTACATTGTCCAACTCAAATCGTTCCCAATCCTCATCCGATTTTACTTCTTCAATATCCTCAATTGAAACAACTGTATCTTCATCTGTTTCCAAATTATTGTTATTGGTTTGGTTCTCACATGATACTACAAATAAGGCCAACAACGGAACAAGACATAAAGCTATTCTTTTCATATCAACTAAATTTAATTATAGGTAAAAGTACAATTTAACTTGATTTAGGCCTACACTCTCAGTCAGTTTTTTCTTCCAGCAATACACCATCTAGAAACATCATATTACCAGCCATACTGCCATCTTCATTAAAATTCCTTACCACACCATGAGGATTATTTTTCCTGTATAATGCAATACTACCAAGAATACCTGACTCATAATACATTTGCCATAAACCTTCCTGAGATCCCATGATGAAGTGTCCGCGAGTTTTTTCAAAACCGTTTTCATAAAAATAAACCCACAGTCCATTTTCTTCATTTAAATAGTATGAACCAATCTGTTTAAGATTTCCGTTTTTATAATAAACGGTCCATTCTCCATGCAGCTTATCCTCTTTCATTATGCCACATGAATATAGCCCACCACTTGGGAAAAAGCCTCTCCATTCACCCGTTTTTAAACCATCTTTATATTGTCCTGTCTGCATTGGGGCTTCATTTTGAAAATACTCCTGGTATTTGCCCTCAATTTTACCATTCACATAATGACAAACTGAATACAATGTACCATTATCATGATAAGTTTTAAATAAACCATTCAAAACTCCATTTTTATAAACGGCCACTCGTTCCATTGTACCGTCTGGATAATATGTATACAAGGTATCCTGAAATGAGTTGCCTGTTTTAAATCCTTTATAGTTCAACTCACCAGTTTTATAATAAGACTTAAAAGGACCATTAAATGCATCATCTACATATGTTTCTTCAGACATTAAATGTCCCGAATTAT
>PKSZ01000607.1:703-16714 GCA_002869425.1 Marinilabiliales bacterium | reverse complement strand
CAATCTCTTCCTTCTGTTGGTTTATTTCGTTGTTTTGATATTTTAGCAAGGCGTTTGCTTTTCTCTTTTGTAAAAACAGGCGATATAAGAAAACAGAAAACACAAGTATAATAATCACCCCTATGATAAATGAAATAATGATTGTTTTCTGACGATCATTTACCAATTTCTGCTTGGAAATAACCAAGGCATCAAGCTCTTTCTCTTTTTCCATTTTTTCAATTTGAAATTGCTTCTTCTCAGTCTCATATTTAGCTGTCATCTCTGCCATAGCTTCTGTTTTCTCATTGGAAAACAGGGTATCTTTCATATCCGTGAAAATTTCAGAATACTCATATGCCTTTTCATAATTTCCAAGACCTTTATATGCTTGTTTGAGATAGTTTGCTGCCCAATATATTCGTATTGGAGCATTTATATCCACAGCTATATCCATTGCCTTTGAAGCATACTTAACGGCTTGATTGTAATGATAAATTCGTTCTGGCTCTGTTAATGTTTTTGTTGAATCGTTAATTTCAATATGAATACTTGCAATGTTTCCATTGATAATTGCCATACTACTTGTTACACCTAGCTCTTCTGCAATTTTCAATGCTTTTTCAAAATAATCAATGGCTTCAGTATAATTTCCAAGTTCTATATGGATGGCACCAATATTATTGTAGCATCCCAATAATCCATTGTTATCGCCTATTTCTTCAGAGATATCTATTGATTTTTCATAATACTCAATAGCCTCATCATATTTTTCTTGTCCAAAACGCACATTTCCTATATTTGTATAGCACTGACTTATGCCAAGTTTATTGTCAAGCTTGTCATATATTTCCAGGGCTTTGTTATAATAATCTATAGCATATTCATGATTATTCTGAGAATTATGAATGATTCCAATGTTTGTGTAACACATTGACATTCCATTAATTCCATCCATTGCATATTCTTCTATGGATGATTCACTCAACATTTTTGAAACCTGAAGTGTTTTCTCAAAATAATCAATAGCATTGCTGTAATCACCTTTCCTGTAATATAAAATTCCCTGATATCTTAAGGCTGTATTTTCAAGAGATAAAAACCGATACCAGATCTTTTCAGAAATATCAATGCTATCCTGCACGTGTTTATGTGCTAAAGCTCTTGCTTTCTTATAATAGGTTGCCGCTGTATCCGGGATGTCAAATTCAAAAAGATCACCAATGTGAATATATATTTTTATGCGTGTTGTATCGTGTTTGGCATTTTGAGCAACATCGAGCAAAGAATCAATAATCTGATCCTGGCTAAATCCAAAATGACTGAACAAAAAGAGAAACAGGCTTATTAAAGTAAGCTGAATGAATTTCATCAAATGACTTTTTTCAAATATACTATTTTTCATTGTCAATTAGAGATTTAAAGAAATTGGATTGTATGTGTTTTTGAATTCGACATAAAAAAACCGTTACTGAAAATCAGCAACGGTTAATAAAATCGATAATAAGGAAATATTCTTAACGCTTAATCACTTTTTGGTAATCTGTTTTTCCTGATTCTAAGGTAACTGCCACAAGGTAAATACCTGGACTTAGTTGTTCTGTATTGATTACATAATGTTCTGTATTTGTATTTGAGAATTGCTCTATTACCCGTCCTGTTAGATCGTACAATACAACGCTATTCAGAATACTACCCTGTTCACTCCTTATATTCAATAAGTTATTCATTGGATTTGGATAAACAATTACATTCTGTTCTGTAAGATTTTTTTCCACTGTAAGTAATGTGTCGGTTATTGTATTTACAACCGTATTTGTTATAACAGGACTGTTAAAATCAAAAAATATTGCAGCTGTATTATGAATTTCAGTACCCACATCCAGGCCTTCCTTTAACTTAACAGAATATGTAAACATTCCTGAACTCTCAATTTCGCCATAACTTTCCGGTGGAAGCATAATATTTTCAAAATCGAACCTTAACACCCCGTCTTCAGACATAGTAACAGTGTAATCATGATCAGAAAAACCAGGAACAACAGTTTCTATATTAAGATCGGAATCCAGTGTATCCATAACATAAATATTTTGTGCATACCATGTTCCTGTATTCTGAAAATGAACTACATAGGTTAGCACTGAATCGTCTACAGTTATAAAGCCGGGAGTACCTGTTCCCCTTGGGCTTACTTCAATACAGTTGGGATCAAAAGAGCCAATTACAATGTCATTGTATTGCTGCACATTGTTCCATGGTGAATAATCAATCAACCAATCTGATAAAGGAGCCTGGTATGTAACCGTATCAAAAAACTGTACGATTGTGTTTAACGGTGTTGTGTATGGAACATGGTAATTAGTAACCATTATTTTTTCTTCACCAGGCTGGAGTGTTGGAAAACCAGACGTTACACTATACCAATCAGGAAACTGAGCCTGATCAATCTGGCTATATGCCAATGGTGTATTGTTGGTATATGCGAGCTGACCATCATGTCCGAATCCTAACACGATTCCAGGCTCTTCAATAGTTCCATTATTTTTCACGACAAGACGTTGGGCATACTCATATCCCGGGATGGGATGGTTTACATATGTTCTGAGAATCTGCATATCGTGTATTGGGTTAATTGCATTTGCAAAATCCAGTGTTTCCACACAACCACTTGAGGCAGTAACGCTTAACTGAATATTATTATCCTGGCAGGATGCCAATGGATAATATGCCTGCACTTGCTCAGATATCTCATAATTTCCAGTGGGGACAATAAAGCTATAAACTCCCTCTTCATCAGTATAGGAATACCCCATAGAACTACAATGCATCATAATATTTTCAATCCCTTCTTCACCAACTCCTTCCAGGCAATCATCGTTGAGATCAGCAAATACGGTTCCTGTAATTGTACAGTAACAATCATCATTTGATTCATCATAACCTACATGAAAATATTTGTTTGCATGACAACCATTGGCATCAACCACATGTAAATTATACGAACCTGTAGCAAGACCTGTGCAGTTACTTGTTGTTTCTCCATTGGTCCAATTGTAGGTAAACGGACCCGTACTGCCAACCACATTAACCAAAATGCTTCCATCTTCATTAAATATACAGGAAGCATCAGTAACGACTCCTGTAATCTGGTAACCAGGAACAACATTTACACTTTTACTTTTCACTACCGAACATCCAACGGCATTGCTAATGGTACAGGTATAAAAAGCAGATTCAAGATCGTCAATATTACTAACTGTTTGTCCTGAGCTCCATTCATAAGTCAATGGATATTCATCTGTATATGCATTGATATACGCATAGCCATCATTCTGACCGCAAGTTTCTGAACCTGTATAAATGTATGCGTTTATATACGAATCTGAAGAAATATTTACTGAACCCGTACGCATACAACCTACAGCATCTGTAACAGTAAAGGCATAAATTCCCACAGCCAGATTATCTAAATAATCAGTGTCCAATCCAGGAAAATCAGCCCATGAAATAGTATAAGGTGCTGTACCTCCACTTATACTCAATGTAACATCCCCGGTTGGTGCTGTGCATAGACTAGGGTTTACTAATGTACTTACAGAAATAGGGGTTGAGCTTTGTATGTATTTGTAACCATTCTCTCTAAATCCATTAACATCAGTTACTGTAACCCGAATAGAGCTATTTCCAGTTAAACCGGTTGCTTCCTGTTCCAGGCAACCGTTACTATAGCTGTATGAATAAGGTGGAATTCCTCCTGAACCAAATGAAATTACACTACCATCATTCTCCTGACAGGTAGCAGATGTTGCAACCATATTAACATCTATATCCACTCCTTGAATTATATTGAAGTACTGCGTTTTAGAGCAGCCCTGTGCATCGTATACAGTTACATATTGATAGCCCTCAGAAAGGTTTGAAATACTTGCCGTATTTGCGCCATTTTGCCATTGATAAGTGCATGGGGCAACAGCTCCGCTTATATTCTCAATGGTTGCTGTTCCATCTGTACAGTTAGCTTCCGTTGTGACAACAGAAAAATCTATACTTGATTCTGCTTCTATACATAGACTTGTATCGTAACTAGCAGAAATCATTGAACAGCCATTTTCATCGGTTACGATAACAGAATAGCATCCCAGGCCCAAAGACATAGGATTTCCTGTACCCACATAGTCACCAAGGCTATAATCAATTTGATCTGATTCATACCATTCTACGGAAGCTGGTTGCATTCCCGAATTTATAGTTATTGTAGCAGTACCCATTGTCTCCGGACAAACCGGGTTGACAATATCCTGATAATAGTCCCACTGAAATGGTGACACGAGGCCTGTATTCAGGTACAAGTAATTTCCATCTCCATCTGTAACATGTACAGAATAGGGTCCAGGCGCTGATATTTGGAATAAAGTATCTGTGAAGGAATTTATATCAGAATGAGTAATTGATTGTAAACCATTATACTGAAATGTTAAGGGCAATGTCATTCCTGAAGTAATTGTTACAACCAGTACACCATCATCGGTACAGGGTTGTTGTAACACCTCGCAAACTCCCGTAGGGTTTTGACCAAAAACTTGCTTTGAAAGTCCAGTAGCATAGACTATGGCAACAATTAATAATAATTTCCAATAAAAAAATTTACTCCGTTTCATAATTTTGAATTTTTTGGGTTTTATAGACTAGACAAAATATTATCAATTTCGTTTCCCATAAGTATGTGTTTTTCCAGACAACAAATTCGTGGAATTTAATATACAGCAAATAGTCAGCTTGTTACAACACATAAAATACGCCAAAAGTGTTGAAAAACACAATGCTGTATAAATAACAATTATAAAATGAAACGGGAAGAAAAAGATACCAGCTTATATTAAAGATTGTTTCTTTTTGTACAATCAATATACCATCGCCAAACTGTTTATTCTTGTCGTTTAGGAGTCGGAAAATATACATCACTGATGGTAATTCATTCCTATTAATTTTGAATGAATGTGACGTGATATTGTATAAGTGAAAACAACAAAATTTCAATTCAACGAAATATTCAGTCTTAAGTGCAAGACACGATAAAGCGGGCATTAGTAAAAGTGAAATGGCTTCTCCAATACTAAAATATTATATTCACGCTCCAAAATGAAACTTATCATTATCGTTCAATGCTATGGGCATTGTTCGTATTACGTATTGCAGTAATTTTTACAACTATTTTGGAAAAATTAACTGACACTGTAATGACTGTTAAAACAATGTTTTCCAGTAATTTACACACAGCATGTTTTGATCATTATCCTTTTTGCAGGTAAAAGAAAACAGACTTAATCAGGAATAAAAAGATTGCTTTTAGCTTAATCTTTTTACCTTTGTTCATAGATTGACTTTATCAGACTAGAATCGAAATAATTAAACCAAAAGGAATTTTTAGACCTTAATAAAGATAAAATCTGCTGAAATTGGTCTTATTACAATAACAAAAAAGGAAAGCTTAGATTAATAAATTATTTAAGAACTACTCGATTTGTAATTAAGAAGTCTTTTTATGGATATAAAAATAGCGATTCTTATTGATGGTGATAACATTCCATCCTCCTACATAAAGGAGATGATGGCTGAGATTGCAAAGTATGGCAATCCAACCATCAAAAGGATTTATGGCGACTGGACTCGACCAAGCCTCAACAAATGGAAGACCATACTCCTAGAAAATGCAATTGTTCCCATTCAGCAGTACAGTTATACAAAAGGCAAAAACGCTACAGACTCAGCAATGATAATTGATGCCATGGATGTATTATATTCTGGCAAAGTTGATGGATTTTTCCTTGTATCCAGTGATAGTGATTTTACAAAACTTGCAACCAGGCTGAGAGAAGCAGGCATGAGTGTTTTTGGCATGGGCGAAAGAAAAACACCCGAGCCATTTATTGCTGCCTGTGATAAATTCATTTATTTAGAAATCATTAAACAACAAAATGATTCTGAAAGTGATAACCCAGCTAAAGACAAGAATAACAACGAAAGCATTGAAAAAATCACGCCAAAAGTTATTAATTTAATATATAATACAATAAACGATCTGGCAGATGAGGATGGCTGGGCATTTTTAGGTGATGTTGGGAGCTTATTGCAAAAAAAGCAACCCAATTTTGATCCGAGAAACTATGGTTTTTACAAGCTAACCCCACTAATGGATTCCATTAAAGAATTAGAAATCGACCAACGGGAAAGCCCTGGCGGTAAGTATAAATTAATATATGTTCGGAAGAAGTCCAGCTAATTTGAACAAGTAATCATAACTCAGTAATAAGTAGGTTTGAAAGAATTTTTTATAGGTGATTTAAAAATACCCGTTCCAATAATACAAGGAGGAATGGGCATTGGTGTGTCTTTATCCGGACTTGCTTCTGCTGTTGCGAATGAAGGAGGTATTGGAACAATTGCTACTGTTGGGGCAGGAATGCTGAATGGAAATTCAAATAAAGACATCAGAAAAAGTAATATTGATGGAGTGATCCACGAAATCAGAAGAGCTCGTCAACTAAGCAATGGTGTATTGGCCGTAAATATCATGTCTGTACTAACAGACTATAGCGAATTGGTTAAAGTCTCCATTGAAGAAAATATAGATATTATTTTTTCCGGCGCAGGATTACCTCTGGATTTACCGAAATACAAAATTAAAGAAAGCAAGACCAAACTGGTTCCTATTGTTTCGTCCGGACGTGCCGCAGAGATTATCGCTAACAAATGGATACAAAATTTCAACTACATACCCGATGCATTTGTAATTGAAGGACCTGAAGCAGGTGGTCACCTTGGATATAAATTATCAGATTTAGAAACGCAAAATCACAATCTAAAAGACCTGCTACAAGATGTTCTAAAAGTAACCAGTGAAATTTCGGCAAAACACAACAGGGAAATTCCTGTAATTGCTGCCGGAGGAATAGATTCAGGTGCCAAAATGCGTGAATTTATTGAGCTTGGTGCAACTGCTATTCAAATGGGAACTATTTTTATTTCCACAAAGGAATGTGATGCATCGGATAAATTTAAAAATGCATTCTTTGAAGCAAAAGAAGGGGATATTAAACTTTTACAAAGTCCTGTCGGGCTTCCTGGAAGAGCAATTGGGAATGAATTCCTAAATGCCGCAGAACGCGGTGAAAAGAGACCAACCAAATGCAAATATCATTGTATAAAAACCTGCAATCCCAAAACTACCAATTTCTGTATTGCCGACGCTTTACTATCTGCCTTTTACGGTGATTTTGATTCGGGTTTTGCATTCAGTGGTGCTAATGGTTATAAAATTAATTCAATGACAACAGTCAAAGAACTATTCCAGAGATTGAAAAAAGAGTTCCATGCAAATTCTAACCATTAGAAGCAAGAATTAATATTACTCAGATAACTAAAAAAAACAACCCCCTCAGCAACATCTTCGGGTGATAACCAGTGCAACCACCAGCTTAATAGCCTTCGATTATTTCACTTATATCTAAATCATAAACTATTTGGCTAACTAAACGAACCGAAGCATCTTGATGCTAAAACCATCCAAACGTTGAGGAAATAGTTATGCTTGACCTTGATTATAATCCTTAAAGTTAATTCTTTTCATACTCTAAGATTCTAATAATTAATACGCAAATACAATCCGTGCTATATTGCTGTTATTTTGCATTATGCAAAAATAAAAGAGGGCGTCCGTTTTTGGACACCCTCTTTTATTAAAGTTGCTTCTTATTGTACAATCAATGTACCATCGCCAAATTGTTTATTCTCGTCGTTTAGGAGTCGGAAAATATACATCCCTGATGGTAATTCATTCCTGTTGATTTTGAATGAATGCGACGTGATATTGTATTTTGATCTAACCAGCTTTCCTGAAACATCATACATTTCAAAAGACACATATTTGTTGTCTTTAGGTATTGTAAGATCAAATGTAACATAATCCGTAAATGGATTTGGATAAGCATTCACAGCATAATCGGCTTCAAACCTTTCAGCAATAACCGTAAATACAAATGCCTCGCTGGAAGCAGAACAACCGTTGGTATCAGTTATTTCAACCATATATGTACCTGAAGCCGGGGCTTTAATAAATACAGTATCTCCACCAACAACAGGCAAACCATCATAATACCACTGATATGCATCAGCTTCATCCGTTATCAAAGTATCTCCATACAATAGTGTAATGCTTGGCTCATCAGGATTTTGATTCACTGTAACTTCAATATTACTAGAAGTAGATGCGCAACCAAACTGATTATAAATTGTAACATTGAACAACTCACTGGCAAACGCTGTAATTTCTCTGCTTGTTTCGCCGTTTGACCATTGATAAGCATCAGCAATGCTGCTGGTAAGCAAAACACTGTCTCCTTCGCAAAACTCCAATGGAGTTGAATAGGAAACAACAGGAACTCCTGGTGCAGCATTCACAATTACATCTACAACATCTGAAGTTGCAGTACATCCATCGCTATTTGTAGCAACAACATAATAAGAACCAGTAGACGAAACATTTACATTCTGATCTGTTGAGCCATCTGACCACTGTAGTGCGTATGCGCTACCTGTTGATAAATCAAGAGACTCTCCCTCACAGAATTCAGTTGAACCAGTATAGTTAATAACTGGAATGTCCTGAGCAGGAAGAACAGTTACAATTGTATTTTGTGATACAGCAGAACATCCTTCAGCATTATAAACAGTTACATTGTATGCACCTGAAGTATAAACAGAAATATCCCTGTAATCTTCGCCTGTTGACCATGCATAGGACTCGGCCAAACTTGATGTTAATACCACGCTATCGCCTTCACAGAAGGTTAGCGGGCCATCAACCGAAATTACAGGTACGGCAGGTGAAGGTTCAACAGTAATGTTTTTACATTCAGAAATAGCAGTACAACCATTTATATCGCTTATTTGAACAGTATAACATCCCGCTGAATTTACAGAAATTGTCTGTGATGTTTCACCATTAGACCACAAGTAAGCATCTGCAGAACCTGCTACCAATGTTGTACTGCTACCATTACAAATATTTGTATCTGTAGTAGTAATTATTGGCTGATCTGGCAGTTCGAATACCGTAACCTGAATAGCAGCAGATGGTTTTGTACAACCATCCAATGTAACAGATACAGTATAGCCACCTTGCTGAGTTATATTCACGGTTTGTGAAGTCTGTCCGTTAGACCAGATATATGCATCATAAGATGCTCCGGCGTCCAATACCAGCGTATCTCCCTGACAAAACTCTGTAGATCCCAAAGCAACAATCTGAGGATTTACCTGAGTTACATCAATTGTAATGGTATCCGAGCTTGCATAACAGCCTCCACCATTATCAGCAGTAACATAGTAGTTGCCACTGTTATGTACCGTTATTTCTTGTGTCATTGCTCCTGTTGACCAAAGATTTCCACTGGTAGCACTTGACGTTAAAACGACACTGTCGCCTGAACAAAAAGCCAGCGATCCATCATATAATATATCCGGTTGTGGATTATTATAAACAGATATGCTTACTGGAACAGATGTACTAGCGCAAGCTGCAGTATTAAAGGCATTAACAAAGAATGAACCGTTAGAAGCTACAGTTATCGATTGTGTTGTTTCGCCTGTTGACCACAGATAAGAATCTGCCACACTGGAAACCAGCTCAACTGTTTCTCCATCACAAATATCCAGATCTCCACTGTACGTAATGACAGGTATTGCAGGAGCAGCAACCACATTCAAAATTACATCTGCAGCAACAGCAGTACAAGCATTATTTGTAATGGTTACATTATAAGTACCATCATCAGCAGCTTCAATGAAATTATCTGTTGCTCCATTTGACCACAAGTAACTATCATAACCTGACATAGCACTTATGATACTTGTATCGCCCTGACAAATCGTAGAGCCACCAGTAATTGTTAAATCTGTATTTGTTGTTGTAACATCAACCACCTCAACAGCAGATGTAGCATAACATCCATAAGCATTCACATTGGTAACAAAATAGTTACCTGTTGAATATACAACCGTACTACTTGCCGTATCGCCATTAGACCACAAATTATCAAATGCTGCGCTTGAAGTAAGAACAACACTATCTCCTTCACAAAATGATGTAACATCGTTTGCTGAAATTACAGGTTGTGGCGGATTAGCGTAAACAAAAACATTAAACGGATCAGAAACGCCCACACAAGCAACATTGGTTGCCGTAACAGTATATGCTCCGGCTACATCAACACTTATTATCTGTGTTGTTTCGCCTGTAGACCACTCATACTGTGTGTAACCCGTTCCTGCATTCAGTGAAATGGTTTCACCATCGCAAATATTTCCATCTCCTGATGCTGTAATTGTTGCACTTGGAGAAGTAACCGTTACAGTGGTTTCAAATGAAGTAGCTGAACAACCGTATGCATTAATAGCCGACACAGTATAATCACCTGAAAAATGAACTGCGATGGATTGCGTTGTTGCACCGTTTGACCACAAATATTCTGTTGCAGGACTAGCTGTAAGTACTACACTATCACCAGTACAAAAAGAAGTTGGTCCATCTGCAGTAATAGTAGGAATTGATGGTAGTGGATTTACAGTAACATCAATTGCATCAGGTGTTTTGGTACAACCATCGTTTGAGATCGTTACAGAATAACTTCCTGTTGCATCAACAGTAATCGCCGAACTGGTACTTCCATCAGACCAGATATAACTTTGATAAGGACCGCCAGCATCAAACATAACACTCTCTCCTTCACAAAGATCCGTTTCACCATTTATTGTTATTTCTGGATTTAATGGATTTACATCAAGGATAATGGTATCAGACACTCCTGGACATCCGTTTGCATCTGTTACAATTACCTTATAATATCCTCCCTCGGTAACATAAATTGATTCAGCAGTTTCGCCAAGGTCGGTATCACCGACTACCCACGTATAAGATTCAAATCCCGATTCTGCAACCAACTCAAGACTATCTCCATAGCATATTGTTGTGGGTCCGTTTGCCACCAATGATGGTTCGGGGTGAGTAGCGCAAGGATCGATAAAAACTACACTTGTGAATACTGGTCCCCAGGTTTCATTTGCATCTTTTACCCTAACACTAAGTGTATGATGCCCTTCGTCAAGAGAACCCGTAACAATAGACTGCGATAATTGCTCAATAGCATTATCGAAATTACCATCTACGGCCATCAATGGAATTCCGTTTCCTTCGCCTGGATCGGTATCCCAATAAGCTTCTGCTTCAAGCACCATAATTTCAGGAGGAGTAAGAGGTTCTTCAATAGATATTATCCATGAAAAAACAGATCCCCAGTTATTATCAGCATCCTGTGCACGAACACACAACTTATGAATTCCCACAGTTGGCAGTGCAATACCAGACTCAAGTACTGTTTCAATGGCAGAGCCAAAGCTTCCATCGAAAGCAATCAATGGAATTCCGTTTCCTTCGCCAGGATCAGTATCCCAATAGAATTCTGCTGATGTAACATAAAATGGTCTTGGAGAAGATTGTTCTTCAATACTAACAATTGTTGTAAATAATGGTCCCCAATTGAAGCTGGCATCCATTACACGAATATTTGCTGTATGTATACCTGTTGACGGCAGTGAAATACCACTCTTCATCAACACCTCAACAGCATTATTAAAGTTACCATCGAATGCCAGTAAAGCAGTACCGTTTCCTTCACCGGGATCAGCATCCCAGAAAAATTCACCAGCCGTTATGTTAACAGATGGTGGAACCAACATGTTTTCAACACTAACAACAGTAGTATATACCGGTCCCCAATTGGCGTACATATCCTGTACACGAACCGATAATTTGTGCATACCCGGAGCTGGAATGGCTAGATTCTCTGTAGCCTTTTCCAAGGCTTCATCGTAAGCACCATCAAATACAATCAATGGTGTACCATTTCCTTCACCGGGATCAGAGTCCCAGAAAACCTCAGCTGAAGTAATATGAATATCAGGTATGGTTGCCAGGTTTTCTACAGACACAACAGTACTGTAAACCGGTCCCCAAGTATTATCCATATCCTTTACACGAACACACAGTTTGTGTATTCCTGCTGCTGGCAAGGTTATTCCGCTTTGAAAGATCGTTTCCAATGCGTTGTTGAAATTACCGTCGAATGCAAGCATGACATTTCCGCTGCCTTCTCCCGGATCGGTATCCCAGAAAAATTCAGCTTGTGCCACATTCACATCAGGAGCGGTTATAGCATCCTCAACGCTTACAATTGTTTTAAAAACAGGCCCCCAGTGCAGGCTATCATTTTTTACCCTGATGCCTATCATGTGTATTCCCGGGGTAGCGATGCTGATACCATCTTTCAAAACGCTCTCAATAACATTATCCAAGGCTCCGTCTTCAGCGATCATTGGTGTGGCATTACCCTCACCCGGATCGGTATCGACGAAATATTCCGCCTCAATGATTTGTGCTATTGTCCCATTGGCTATCAACACTATGGTTAATAGCAACAGGAGACGTTTTATTTGTTTCAACATCCTCATTATCTGTCAAATGATTCTGCTTCTATATTCAAAGTATTACCGACAGTGATCCTTCTTGGAGCCATCATGAAAAATACTCTTGCAGCACCTGTTATTGGGAAGTAATTATCCATAGTAAATGAACCACCATAACATCCAATATCATTTCTGGTAAGATCGATATCATAATAAATAGAATCTGCATTTCCTGCATTGATACAATCTTAACCACCAGCCGGACGACCATCGGTATCAATGGTTGTATTGGAAGAAGTATAATTTGTACCATCATCAGAAATACCATTGAAAGGGGTAGTAATAAACTCGTTCATCCAGGCATAACTTGATGACACAACTCCACTATTCGAAAGACCTCTTAAACCATTAACAATTGTAAAAGAAGATGTCGCAAGGATTAAATTATTTGCAAGATCAACTTTAGAATTTGCCGGAGTGTTATCAACTGCAATAGCATACACATTATTCTGTGAATGAGATGTGTATTCAATCCTTTTCAGTGTATTATTTAAAATTGTATTTCTGCCAACGCTTGAGTCCTTATTTCCTGATACCCATATACCATAAGAAGAACGACCACTGTAGTTGTAGTTACCTTCGAATTTTATATAATTGTTTGAGATATAAAAGAACTGAGAAGTATTATTATAGTTAATACCTGCGTAAGAACCACCACTCCAATAATCTGCAACAATTTTATTACCTACAATCCAGATTGTATCATTGGTAGGATAAGCATCTGTTCCAACGCCAACTGCAGTTCCATTATTTGTAATTTGATTTCCTAAAACACGACCATAGCGCAATGCAACCTGACCATTTACAACACTGGAAACCAAATTTAACTTATAGTTGTCATAATTGAAGTTAACATTTCCTGCCTCAAAATTACAATTCATAATATTAACAACACATCTGTCGCCTGCTGAAAGGCTTGATGATCCATCAATACTTCCAGATAAATTGTACATTCCAATAAATGTTACTTCCATGCCATTGGATGGATTAATGGTAATATTACCCTGCACCTTGAACTGTTGCCCTTCGTTTGCGCAAAGAAACTGAAGACTTTTGTCGATAGTTAGAGTTTCACCATATGCTGCACCACCTGATTTTGGAACGATGATAACTCTATCACCATCAACTGCTGCTGCTATTGCCGCCGTAATGGTTGCATAAGCACCACCTGCGCCGTTTTCTGCCACCATAAGATCGGCAGCAAGCACTCTTGGACCAAAGCCCAGTAACAATAAGGCCATGATCAATAAATTTGTTTTGCGTAAAATTTTCATAATGATTTTAATTTAATTACTACTTTTTAAAAAATTGGGAAATCAATTTATGAATATTTTCAATTTGCACACATAATGTTTATTCTTTCATTTCCAACATTTTGACGAACAGAAGAATGTTTTCCATAAAAACAAGCGTTGACAACACAAAATTTATACGCCAAAACCAGAAGCTTTTTAAAAGGCAGAAAATCATTCAATCTGTTAATTAAAAATTCAAATTTGGCCAAATACAGTTTGCATAAATGAAACAAATTGTGAATTTATAAGTGAAAACTACAAATATTCAATTTGTCCTAACAACATTAAAAAATGGTCTTTCGTATTGGATAATAATTATTGAATTCTTTCTGTAATATCAGCGCCCTTAATCACAAATTCATATGTATTCAGGTTTCTTTCTACAATTTCGTTATCATTTTCGTCCATTTCGCCTCCTGACTGAACATGTTGATAAACTTGAATTGTTGAATCTGTTATCATACTGGTTGTAAGATTTGTACTCCAATATGGTGGATCACCTCCACCTGAAGATTCACCAAGCAGCAATGTGGCATTTGCCCTATTTTTATAGAACAAAGTTCCAAAAATCTGTGTCCCGGAGTAATGCGGGCATGCCTCATATGTGGCAGTGTACACCATCCATAAAAGAAGAAAAGTAGAATCGCTTAGTATTAATTTGTCAACCACATTGGCCTCTGCATAAACAGTCATACCTATATAAATATTGGATATGTAATCTTCGTAAAGATCATTGGATCTGAGTGAATCTATCATTACAAATGTATTGATGTAATGGTCAACTTCGATTGTAAGATCATTATCCTGCATACAGGATGACAAATATCTGACAATATCCGTATTCAGATTTGAGCTCTCTATCCACTCGCTTGTTTTNCTTGTTTTCAGAATGCTTACCATTGCACTATCCAACTCGTATGGTAATATGTCTATGTTTTCAGTATTATCAAGCAACTCATCTAAATTTTCTGGTGACTGCATGGGTTCAATATCTTTAACTACTTCGGGTTCTGGTTCCTGCACAACTGTATCTGCTCTTTGGGCAAGTGTGTCCTTCTTTTCAATAATTTCTGATGAATTTGGATTTGAGCTTTGATTGCTACAGGAAATAATTGTACTAAGAGCAATTAATAAGCATAAGAAATAAACGGTATACTTCATTTGAATTGATGATTATTTAGTTAAGTATTTAGCGAATTGTATCAAGATCTGGTATCTCTGGAGTATCAACCGTTTTTGCTGATTGATTTCAATTTATCCAAATCCAGAATCTCAATCTTTTTCCCATCTGTTGCGATAATTTTGTCTTTCTTGAGTTCTGATAAAATTCTGATTGTACTTTCAAGTGAGATTCCGGCAAATTCTGATAACACTTTTCTACTGATATGAGTATCGAGATCATCATACTCCTTTGAACTCAAGTAAAGAAGTACTTCAGCCAAACGACCTGTGGTATTCTTATCGTTCATACTTGTGAACTTCTTGAAAATATATTCCTCATTCTGACAATACCACTTGATAATTTCCTGTGCGAAGGAATTGTTTTCGGCAATAAGCTTTTTAAAATCTTCCTTTTTTATCAAACAAACTGTTGTGTTGGTTAAAGCTGACACAGAGCAGTAACAGTACTCTTTGGTACAAAAAAGAGAAGACAAACCAATAAATTCATTGGGTTTTAAGATATTTAATGTGTAATCATTGCCTCCTTTCCCTTCAACATACTTTTTGGCATAGCCTTCAACTATAAACATAATATGAGAGGAAAAAGAACCCTGCTTGTATATGGTTTCACCCTTTCTGTAATTAACCTGCTTTTTGGACGAATTAATATATTGAAGTTCACTTTTATTAAGCTTCTCAAAACATTGCGACTTATATGGACAATCTATACAATCCACAGATAATAGAATTATTGTAATCTTTTACAGGTAAAACATAAAAATACTACAAAGCCCGAATAGAAGCAAGATTAATAACCATTTATTCAAATTGCAATCTTTTTTATGATTTAGATCAATAAATAAATAGTAAAAGCCGAAGCTTTTTACATTCAAATAAGATAAATAACCCTGCACAAATACAAGCTGTTTTTATAGACTATTGGGCTTTACTGGCAGTATCTTTAATCAAACAAAATACACAGCGATATGGACACAAA
>PKSZ01000607.1:0-680 GCA_002869425.1 Marinilabiliales bacterium | reverse complement strand
TATAAAGTATAACAATGTACACGATGTTGCAAAAGCCTGTTTTGAACAGTACGAAGTAAAAGACGTTTTAAGACTTTGTAAAGGACTGGACTTAAAATACTTTAAGAAAAATGAAGTGATTTTTAAAGAAAATACAGAACTGAACGAATTGTATTTTCTAAAAGAGGGAAAAGTGAAATTACACAAAAGCACCAAAGAAAAAACTGAACATATAATTAGATTTTCGAATACTGATGAACTTCTTGGTATAGAAACTATTATTGCAGGAGGAAATCATCTATATTCTGCCACTGCCCTAAAGGATCTGTATCTGTGCAGAATTTCGAAAGGGGAGTTCTACGAATTAATGCTTGAAAAACCAGGCCTTTACTACTGTTTGCTCAATGCACTGAGTTTTATCTTACATGAAATGAACAATCGCAATTTTTCGATATTACAAAAATCAGAACTAGAGAGACTGGCCGAAGCGCTCATTATTCTTCAAACCAAATATAATATTGAGGAAATAAAGCTTCTCAAAAAAGACCTGGCAAACTATACCAATATTGGTAAAAACCAAATCAAGTTTTATCTCAACTGTTTAAAAAAGGAACGATTGATTTCATTCAACAGCGAAAGAATTAAAATTATCAATCTTCAAGAATTGCAACTTGTTGCCGACGGGCAACACAATGTAGATC
>PKSZ01000059.1 GCA_002869425.1 Marinilabiliales bacterium | reverse complement strand
TATCCTTTAGGATAGGTGTGTTGGCTGTGGCCTTGTTGCTTCTTATTTTTTCAATACTGGGCGTATATTTCTATAACATTCAAAAGGATAGAATCATTGCTGATGTCGATACTCGAATGAACGAGCAGCTTCAGGATTTGGTAAATATTATGCAATCGCAAATAGATGCCAATCAACAAAAGGTTAATCTATCTCTTGGTGTAGCTCATCATATATTGTACGGAAAGGGTGATATTTCTATTGATGACAGTTTGAAAGTTGTATTATCTGCCATTAATCAGGAAACAAAAAGAGCACACGAAGTTGAAGTGAACCGTTGGTATCTTTAAGGAAAATCAATACATGGAAGCTTCGACCTGGTTGATAAGATTAAATCTATGACTGTTGAGACAGCAACCATTTTTCAAAGAATTCCGGATGGTTTTCTGCGTATTTCAACAAATGTAATGAAGCAGGATGGTAGTCGTGCTGTTGGTACTTATATCCCCAATACGTCACCTGTAATTCAAACAGTATTGCAGGGAAAGACGTATTTTGGACGAGCATTTGTAGTTAATGATTATTATTTAACAGCTTATGAACCCATTTATATTAATGGTGAAATACAGGGAATTCTGTATGTGGGCGTAAAGGAGAAGGATTATACAGCATTAAAAGAAATATTCAACAAAAAAGTATATTACAGCAGGGGTTATCCATTTATAATTAATAAAGAAGGAGACTTTGTAATCCATCCAACACTTGAGGGTAGCAATGTATCAAATAGTACATTTTTCAAACAGATTGTAGCTGCTGGAGGACATGGTAAGTCACGTTATTTATGGCCTGAGGATGACTCCGGAGAATGGAAATGGCAGTATTTTACATACTTCGAACCTTTCGATTCTTACATATGCGTCTCCTTATACGAAGATGAAATTTTTAAGCAACTAAACGAAGTTAAAATATCTATTCTTCTGGGGTTTATCATTTCAGCAATTTTATTCATTATTGGTATATATCTAATAATGAGGCCAGTATCCGGATTTATAAATCGAATACAAAGAATTATATCCAATATGTCTAAAGGAAAAATAGTGGATAAAATTGAAGTAGAGAGGAAAGATGAATTGGGTAGTATTGTTACTTCTTTGAATACCTTAATTGAGGGTATAAATAACACAACACAATTTTCTAAGGAAATAGGAAGTGGCAATCTGGAATCAGAGTTTGTGCCTATGAGTGATGAGGATGTTCTCGGAAATTCATTGCTTGATATGAGAAATAATCTTCAACTGGCAAAGGATGAAGAAGAAAAGAGGAAAAAGGAAGATATGGAGAGAAGCTGGGCTACAACTGGTCTGGCAAAGTTTGGCGATTTACTCAGGGAAAATAATGATAACATTGATGAGTTTGCATATAATATAATTTCTAATCTGGTTAAATATATGGATGCAAATCAGGGTGGAATATTCTTTATCAATGATGAAAATAAAGACGATGTTCACATTGAGCTGAAAGGCGCCTATGCTTTTGATCGGAAAAAGTTTATGGAGAAGAGAATTGAGTGGGGTGAAGGTTTGGTTGGACAATCCATATTAGAATCGGAAACAATATTTATGACGGATATACCTGACGAGTATATCAATATTACTTCTGGTTTAGGAGATGCAAATCCTTCAAGCTTGCTTATTGTTCCACTAAAATTAAATGATGAAGTATATGGCGCTATTGAACTTGCAGCGTTTAAGCCATTTGAAAAATTTCAAATAGAATTTGTCGAAAAGATTGGTGAAAGTATTGCCAGTACTTTATCAAGTGTAAAAGTAAATATTAGAACCGCACAGTTGTTGCATCAGTCTCAACAGCAAGCTGAAGAGATGAAGGCACAGGAGGAAGAAATGCGTCAGAATATGGAAGAGCTTACGGCTACCCAGGAACAAATGCGCATTAAGGAATCAGAACTTGAATCAGTTCTTGGAGCTGTTGATAATTCAATAGGAACATTTGAAATGGATTTGTCGGGCACCATTACTAAGGCAAACGAAAATTTCAGGAGTTTTATCCAAAGAGAAAAGAATGAAGTAATTGGTCAAAAGCATAATACATTTCTTGATAAAGAAGAGTTTAAGCTGGCTAATTATAATCAGATGATTGAAGGATTGAGCAATGGGGTTCCATTTGATCAACAATCAAAATACAGTACACCAACCGGAAGCATTTGGTTGTATGAATCTTTTACTCCAATACAGGATGCTTCGGGAAGTTACTCCAAAGCACTGGCGTTGGTAATTGATATAAACGAATCTAAAGTTCTGGAAATATCTCTCAAGCAACAGAGTGAAGAATTACAAGCGCAGGAAGAAGAAATGCGGCAAAATCTTGAGGAGCTGGAAGCAAC
>PKSZ01000367.1 GCA_002869425.1 Marinilabiliales bacterium | reverse complement strand
GTGACTGATCAAACATACTAGAAAAACTAAGATCAGCACTATACACACCCAAATTCAAAGACATTGACTTGTTTGTTGTGTAATTTGAAATGCTTTCCACTGGATTTAAATATTCCTCATTATACTTCGCGCCTGCCCTTTTCATGAGCATTGCCGTCTCAATTGGTGAAGGTAATGAATAGAATACCTGCTTCGCTTTGTTAAAATCTTCGGCCAATTCATCATCAGCTTCGATAGCATCATCAATTGCCTGATCAACACTACCACCATCTGATGTACAACCTACTATAAACGAAGCGAATGCTAAAAGCCCCACGAAAACGAGCGATCTAATTTTCAACATTTTAATGTTCATTGTTTCTAAATTTAAACATTCTTATTTTGAGTAAAAGTAATACTTTTTTTTGAAAAACAAAATATCTCAGATTTAATAGACTTACTGTCAAACCAATATATTTTGTAATTTCGCATCCAGTATTTAGTGGTCAAATATGGAAAGAATGCAAGAGAAAAACAAACAAATAATAAAAAACCTTCAATCTGATAATACGGATATTGTAATGGAGGCGATTAAACAGGTAAAAGAAAGCTCAAACCGATCATTACTACCCAATCTGGTTGAGCTCTTGAATAGTACTAAAAACCAAAATATTTACGATACTGTTTTGGCCGTTTTTACGGATTTAAAAGACACAGAAAGTATCCCCATTTTGGTTGATGCTATTAGGAATTGTACAAATGAAAAAAGCCTGAAGCAACTTGTTGCGGCATGCTGGATGAATGGAATGGATTACAGTCAGGAAGTTGATGTTTTTTCAGAAATCTTATCATCGAGCAATTATGAGACTGCCATTGAGGCATTTACAGTTCTTACAAGCTGTGAAGCAAAAATTGGGGTCGAAGTTTATGAAGAATCTCTTAAGCTTTTGATGAAAAACATCGATGAGAAAGACTCGCACAAACAAGCACTTATTCAAGAAGGCGTAAAAGAATTGAAGAGACTGGCTGAAATCTAATTTCTGGCTCCGAATATTGAACTCCCTACCCTGATTATGGTACTTCCTTCTTCTATTGCGATCTGGTAATCGCCTGACATTCCCATAGAGATTTCAGTAAAACCAGTTTCTGAATTGGAGAAGAATTTATTTTTAATTTCATTAAAACTTTTTGCTAGTGAAGCAAATTCTCTTCTAACCTGATTATTGTTTTCCGTAAAAGTAGCCATTCCCATTACACCACAAATCTTAAGATTCTGTAATTGCTGAAAATCATTATTCTCCAATGATTGAAAAAGCTCTTCTTGAGAAAAACCAAATTTGGTGTCTTCTTCAGCAATATGCATCTGGAGCAGACATGGAATAATCCTGTTATTTTTTATTGCTTCTTTATTAATAATTTTTGCAAGCTTTAAGCTATCAACGGAATGTATCATTGAAACAAAAGGTGCGATATATTTCACTTTATTACTCTGTAGATGACCAATAAAATGCCACTCAATATCTTTGGGCATTTCCTCATATTTGGATACGAGATCCTGCACTTTATTCTCACCAAAAACCTTATAACCAATATTGTATGCCTCCATAATCATCTCTACAGGTTTGGTTTTAGAAACAGCTACCAGCTTCACATTTCCAGGTAAAGTTCCAATAAGATTCGAAAGATTTTCTGCTACACTCATATTACTATATAATTAAAAATGCCTTAGCAAAGTTACTAAGGCATTCTTCTTTAAACAAATTCAGTCATTAATCTTCAAGACTGTGAATTACCAATCCACTTCTCAACTTTGGCTCAAACCAAGTAGTTTTTGGTGGCATGATATTTCCTGTATCTGCAATATTAATCAATTGCTGCATTGAAACAGGGTAAAGTGCGAAAGCTACTTCCATTTCACCATTATCAACCCTTTTCTTAAGTTCACCTAGACCTCTGATACCTCCAACAAAGTCTATCCTGTTTGAGGTACGAAGATCTTTAATTCCGAGTAGGTTATCCAATACAAGATTTGAAAGAATGGTTACATCAAGAACTCCCAAAGGATCGTTATCGTTATATGTACCTTCTTTTGCATTTAGTTTGTACCATTCTCCATTGAGATACATACTAAATTCATGTAGTTTTTGAGGTTTATATATTTCTGATCCGACCTTTTCCAAATTGAATTTTTCCTTCAACTTAGCAATAAAATCGTCTTTGGATAATCCATTCAAATCTTTTACTACCCTGTTATAGTCAATAATCTTGAGCTGATCATCAGGAAAGTGCACAGCCATAAAATAATTATACTCTTCGTTTCCTGTATGATTTGGATTTTTTTCTTTCCTTTCAATTCCTTCAATCATGAAACATCAAGACATCCGTACACTCAAAATCCTTGAAGAGAT
>PKSZ01000216.1 GCA_002869425.1 Marinilabiliales bacterium | reverse complement strand
TTTTATACACACAAAAATCAAAAAAATGTACAGCGACCAGTTAGACATATTGATTCGACAGAAGATGAAAGACCTGGGCTTTGATCAGTTCAGGATAGACCCGTTTATGGTGGTTGTAGATAAAGATTCAAAAACCCTGAAATTGGGTAATTCATATCTTTTTTTATGCAACAAAAACCTTGATATACCTATTACAGCTTTGTTAGAGCTGCAATCTGAGGAAAACATTTATGTAACCTCGAAAGCCGACTTTGAAAATCAGAACTCATACCGCTACCAGTGTTTTTCACAATGGTTGAAAATCACTATAGAGAATTATGGGATTACCTATATACCCTTCCAACTGGAATTTATAAAAGTTACACCAATAAAAGCATAGACAGATGGATGCAGAGATTATTTTAAATGCCGTTTTAGCAAGATACGAAAGTCTTGATCGCAGAGGAATTGATTATTACCTAACAATTGATATTGGACATAATAAGTCCGAATGGATTGTTCCCCAAGCATGTTACAGTGATGGTGATACAGGGGTGGAATTATTAAAGCAAGCCCTTGACAGTGCCATAGAAAAAGGGTTTGATTATATCTGGATTAAGGAATACCGCAGTCGTGATGCTGATGCTGATGAGATTGTAAATGGTGAACAGGGAATCAAAATTGAGCTTGATAAAATAAAAAAGCAGGAAACACAGGCAGATCGCATCATTCAAAATTCCAGTCAGCGATTTGATAAGGCATTTGAAGGATTTGGAGGTGTTGACAATTATTTTGAGACCCAACGGGTACTGATGAAAAATGACTATGAAATTTTGGTGCTTAAAAAGGAAAATGAAAAGCTTGAAAATGAGAATAGGAAGTTACAGCAGGAAGTAGTAAGCCTTGAGAAGGAAAATTCAGAGTTAGCAGAAAACTGTGAAGACATTATTCGAAAAGCCGAGGAAATGAAAAAATATGTTCCCGGCAACATCAAAATATTTGGCACTAATCCCATACCACTTGGAGCAGCCATTTTGGAAAGAACAGTGAAAAACTACGCCATGAAAAATCCTGAAACGGTTATGAAATTTACCGGGTTAAGCCGTCAGGAACTGGCAGGAATACTTCAGGACGAGCCTGACATGGATGATTCCACTCAAATGCCACAACAGCCTGTTCAGGACATTCCGGTTGAACAATCACAGGTACTTTCCGAGGATCAGCAGGCACACCTTCAGGTTGCATCCGCTATATTCAACTGGTGTAGGTCTTTAAACACCGGAGATTTGAAAAAGGTACATGAAATTTTTGCTTGGATATACCTCTCAGAAGGCAGGATGCAAGAAGAAAGGACCCAAAAAATCATAGAATTTATTAACCAAAAAGAATCACAAAATGAAAGCGCATAAACCCACATTTGTGATCTATGCTGACAATGATCAGCAGGCACAACAGATCAATAACATTTTTATCACTTTGTTGAATACCATTCCGGCAGCAAAACTGGAACAGGTTAGCAAGAAAGTTCAAAAAAATCCAAAACTGATTAACAAACTGCTGAAGTTTATTTAAACCATGAAAAGACTTGCATTAAGAAATACCAAAACTACTAAAAGCCGTGCCGGAAAGATCAGGGAACGGGTGGTTTATGTAGCAAACAAACCCATTCGGGGCAGGTTTAAAATAAAACATGCCCTTGGAATCGGTTTGCTGGCATTTATAGGTTATAAAATTGGCAGAAACATATACAACAATGCAAGAAAAAGCAGTACAGAAAAGAAAACCGATACAGATGTAGCTGTTCAGGTAGCACAGACCCTTTCCAATGCTTTTAATCCATCAGGTAGACAGTGGATGAGAAAGGTTGATGGATCTAACCGGGCAGAAATATATCGAGCTGCACAGATGATTGGTGAGCAGGAAGAACTTACCCTTACAGAAGTTGCGAAAGTTTTTAAGAAGATGCACCAAAACAAGTCCCTGTATGATGAGCTAAAACGTGAACTGGATACGGATGAATACAGGCGGTTTATGCAACTGGCAGCTTCAGTAAAAACAGGCTCTAATTTAAAAACAGGTGATTATGTTCCCTTGAAATGGGCTTACACCAAAAGACCTGTATATGTCAGGAGTTACCCGGAAAGAAGAGGATTGAAAACATGGTATGTCTTTGAAAACATTATTGACTATGTAAGAACCGGAAAAGTAATCGGCCAGACAACAGGAAAACAAATTTTTGATACCAAACATGATGTGCTCTATGTAGAAGTAATGATAGTGACGGATAAGAAAAATACGGTAAAAGCCTATGCATGGAAAGGAGCGTTGGAATTTTTGAGCAAACAGGAAATCAAGAAACGACACTTTGGAAGAGTACCCATGTTCATATTTGACCAGGATGATGTGGAT
>PKSZ01000565.1 GCA_002869425.1 Marinilabiliales bacterium | reverse complement strand
TTGAAGCTTCAAAAAGTTGTTGAAGATTTGAGATCCATTGGCTTGCCTGCTATTGAGGAAAATGATGATGTTATTTATCATTCTGCAATGGTACTTTCATATAGTGAAAAACATGAGCAGTCAAAGTGGGTTGCGCATATGATTTTACCAGATATTGAATATGGTAATGTCTCAAGAACCAACGATTTTCGTGAGGACCCATTGGTGAAAACTGGAACAGCCGTAAAAGCTGATTATTGGTATAGTGGTTTCGACAGGGGCCATTTGGCTCCTTCTGCTGATTTTAAATGGTCGGCAAAAGCATTGAGTGAGTCGTATTTTTATAGCAATATGGCACCACAGAGACCTGAACTCAATAGAGAAAGATGGGCGCAGCTTGAAGGTTTTTTAAGGAGATATGTAATTGAACATAAAGAGCCTGTTTATGTAGTAACAGGAGGGGTTTTGAAAGACGACTTGCCCAGTATGCAGAATAAGGGACATAAAAATGAAGTTAGTATTCCAGAATTGTTTTATAAGGTTGTACTGGATTACAGCGGAGATGAAAAAAAGGGACTGGCTTTTTTAATGCCGAATGGAGAATGCGAATATCCTGTTATTGCATATGCTGTGAGCATAGATAGTGTTGAAGCATTAACAGGAATTGACTTTTTTCCGGCTTTACCAGACGAAGAGGAAGATTTGCTGGAGAGTACTTATGATGTAAAATTATGGCAAACAGGAAAAGAAAAAGGGGATTATCCACCGATTCCGGTGAGCGAGCTTCCAAAGAAATCATACAACACGGTGCAGGCAAAAATGTTTATAGGAGATAAAGTAACCATATGCGGTACTGTTGTGAGTACTAAATATCATGAAAAGTCCGGAGCAACATTTATCAATTTGGATAAAAAATTTCCTAATCAGGTTTTTTCAGTAAACATTTGGAAAGATAACCGGGTAAATTTCAGCTACAAACCAGAAGAAGAGCTGATGCATAGAAAAATATGTGTACAGGGGAAACTAAGAGATTACAAGGGAACTCCAGCCATGGATATTTCTCATGAACGGCAGGTGAAATTTTTAGACGATCCGGAAGATTTTGAATAAGTGGAAAAACCATATCAGGGGATTTGAAGCTTTTCTAAAGCTTTAGAAAGCATTGGCCGAAAATAGCATTGAAGCATATTTGCATGACATACGAAAATTGCAGGAGTTTCTTTCCCTGGCAGGAATAAATTCTGATCCCGAACAGCTTATATTGGATGATTTTATACAATTTATTGTTTGGCTCAATGATTTGGGTGTAGGTGCCCGAACGCAAGCCAGAATTATTTCAGGTATTAAATCATTTTACAAATATTTGTTACTTGACGATTATATATCTACAGATCCCACAAGTTTACTTGAAAGTCCTAAGATAGGCCGAAAACTACCTGAGGTTCTCAGCCTTGAAGAAATTGACAAAATAGTGGCTGCAATCGATTTATCCAAGCCGGAAGGTCATAGAAACCGTGCAATTGTTGAAACCTTGTATGGATGTGGTTTACGGGTGTCAGAGTTGGTGGAGTTGCGACTAACCAATCTTTTTTTTAAAGATGGTTTTATAAAGGTTACAGGAAAAGGAGATAAGGAGAGACTTGTGCCTGTTGGTGGAAAAGCAATGAAAGAAATTAATACATATATATCATCGTATCGTAACCATCTTGATGTAAAAAAGGATAGTGAAAATATACTTTTTTTGAACCGCAGGGGAGGAAAATTAACCCGGGTTATGATTTTCACAATCATTAAAGAACTTGTTAATGTTGCAGGTATCGAGAAGAAGGTTAGTCCACATACTTTCAGGCATTCTTTTGCTACGCATTTGATTGAAGGAGGAGCAGATTTAAGAGCGGTACAGGAAATGTTGGGGCACGAAAGCATTACAACCACAGAAATATATACTCATCTTGACAGAGAGTTTCTAAAGGAAAATATTATTCAGTTTCATCCTCGTTCATGAATAGAAGGGTTTTTACATATGCGCTTTCAGATTATAAAAGTTTCCGGGTGAAATTTTATCATTGGGCTGCACAGGAAGAGCATATTTGTATCTTGGATAGCAATCAATATAATAAAACAGGAAATATTTCTTATCATGATTATGAATTGCTTGCTGGTGTTGGTATTCTGGATGTAATCCCAATGGAGACAGAGCCTTTTGACCAGTTGGAAAAATTACATGCGAAACACAAAGATTGGCTTTTCGGGTATTTATCTTATGATTTGAAAAATAAAATTGAGAAGTTGTCAAGTAAGAATCAAGCGAAAATAGAGTTTGATGATATTATGTTTTTTCAACCAGAATTGGTTTTTATAATCAGAGATATGAATCATCTTGAAGTGCAGTATCCTGATTTTTGGTCT
>PKSZ01000136.1 GCA_002869425.1 Marinilabiliales bacterium | reverse complement strand
TGTATCCACATCTTCAGATTTTACATTGGCAACAACAGATGCAATTCAAAATGCTGATAGTGTTATTTTTGCTGTTATTGGGACAGGAGGAGAGAAACTTGTAACAAAAGCAGGAACAGAGTCTTCTCATACTTTTAGTGCTTCAGATATTAGCGGAATTACTGGTACAGGATATGTTCAGATTGTTGCTTATAAATTTATGACTTCAACAGAAGGATCCAAAAATGTTTACTTTGTAAATGAAGCCGTAGTTTCAAATATGGTTACATTTGAGTAATAACCCAGATTAAGTTGTGGAATGCATGCTTTTTAAGGAAAGTGTGCATTTTTTTTGCTTTATTAGGGGATTTAGTAATTCATTAAATAAGTATTATCTTTGATAAAAACCAGAATTAATGAAGTATTTAGCAGGAGTAATTCTCATTTTCTTTTATTTTTCACTCTATGTATATGGACAAAAAGGTATGGAATTTTTCAAAGGAGATTGGGATGAACTTATTGAAGAAGCACAAAATTCGAATAAACCCATATTTGTAGATGCTTATGCCAGCTGGTGCGGACCTTGTAAATATATGGCTAAAAATGTTTTCTCGGATCAGGGTGTTGGAGAATTTTATAATAAGCATTTTATATGCTACAAGATGGATATGGAGAAAGGAAAAGGAAAAGATATTGCCAAAAAGTATGCAGTAAGGGTGTATCCAACATATCTCTATCTTGATAAAAATGGTAGTGTAATGCATGTTGCAGTAGGAGGAATGAAGCCGGAAAGGTTCATTTCAACAGCAGAGAAATCGATGGATCCGAAAAGATCATTATCTGGCTTAAGGAACCAGTATATGAATGGGAACAAATCCGATAGCTTGTTACTTGAATATGCAAAAATGCTCAAATCTGCCTATATGGATCATTCAACCATAGCTAATGAATTACTTGAAAAACAAAAAGAGTCTGATTTGTTGAAACCTATCATTTGGGATGCTATACGACTTTTTGTGGAGGATATGGAATCAAATGAATTTTCATACTTGGTCAACAATCGAGAAAAGTATTCTGAGAAGTATGGAGAAAAGGAAGTTACAAAGAAAATTGCCATGGTTTTTCAGCAATCTGCTTACAATATTGCAAGAAGTGGAAAAACGGACAAATTTGCCAAATTGAAACAGCGCATTACTGAATTTAACTTGGAAGACGAGAAAAAGATGTTAGGTGATTGTGAGTTGCTATATTATAAAACAACAAGAGACTGGTCGAATTTTTGTATGGCAGCTAGCGCATACTTGGATTCAGTTCAAATTAATGATGAAGAAGCCATCAGTGATTTTTCCGCTACCATATGTAATCGATGTGATGACCGGGTTTTATTGGAGAAAGTAAAAAAGCTCATTGAATCAGCATTGGTAGATAATCGTTCTTTTGAGCTATTAAATTCATATTCTATAGTGCTTTATAAGCTTTCACTGGAAGATGAAGCCTTAGATGCAGCTGAAGAAGCTGTTAAAATAGCGAAATCAAATAATATTGATTGCAGGGAAACAGAAAGGCTTATTCAGCGTATTAAATCTCCGGACTTTTAGAGAAAATATGTGGAGGATATTCGATATCCGTAAGAAACAGACCCTTTGCCTGTGCAGAAAATCCCGCTGCTTTTCGGTCTCTGGCTTCAACAATTCTGTGAATATCTTCAGGTTTTAGTTTATCAAGTCCAATCATCAGTAATGTTCCGGTTATGGATCGTACCATATTTCTAAGAAACCTGTTGGCTTTAATATGATATATAAGAAGGTTTCCTTTATTTTCCCAATATGATTGATAAATATTGCACAATTTGGTTTTTACATCACTTTTGCTCTTACAAAAACTGGAAAAATCTTCATACTGAATCAGAGTATTAGCAGCTGTGTTCATTTTATCAATATCAATTTCACCATAAACATAAAATGAATAATCGTTATAAAATGGGTTTTTTGTTCTGGAAATATTGTACTGATAGGTTCTGGAGGTTGCATCAAATCTACTATGAGCATCTGAAGATACTTTTTGAATATTTCGAATGGCAATATCTTTAGGTAGGTATCCATTCAAGTTAAAAATGGTGCTGGTGCAATCCAGATTATCCTGTTTACTATCAAAGTGTGCAACAAAATACGATGCATGTACACCTGTATCCGTTCTTCCGGCACCTATTACATGAATATTTTCCCTTAATACAGTAGACAATGCTTCATCAATACGCAATTGAACTGTTTCTACGCCATTTTGTACTTGCCAACCTTTATAGTTTGTTCCTTTGTATGAAAGTTCAATAAAGTACCTTTGCATCTGATTTTCTGAGCTTTTCATTGGTGTAAATTTAATTATATTTTGAAAATAGACGAAAACATATTACCT
>PKSZ01000468.1:2024-16868 GCA_002869425.1 Marinilabiliales bacterium | reverse complement strand
TGCAAAACAAATAACAAGTAAATGTATTAATTTAATTCGCATGTCTAAGCTTGCTGATATTCAGCCAAAGATAAAAAAAATCTAACAACTGAAAGCATGTAATTATTTATTGTAGCAGGTTAAAGTATAATTGCTTTGTATCATTTACCAACCTTTTGTAATTAAAAGTATTGCATACGTATTTATTTCCATTGCAAGAGAGCGTTTTTCTCAGTTCTTCATTATTTGTTAGTTCCAGTAGTTTATTGGAAAAGCTTTTGGTATCATTATTATCGACCAGAAGAGCAGTTTTGTTAGGTAAAATCACATTTTTTATACCCCCTGTATCAGTTGTTATTATTGCTTTTTCTGCTGCTTGTGCTTCAATTAAACTAACAGGTGTACCTTCGTTGAAACTTGTCATGGCAACAATATCCAAGCCTGCGTAGGCAATGTCAATATCTTTAATCCAGGATGTAAAATTAAGCTGGCAATCGGTTTCACTATCTGTTGCGTATTTGATGCCCAGACTATTGGCATATCTAATGATTTCTTCTTTGCATTCACCATCGCCGATAATAAAGCCCTTGACTTTTTGCTTGGAGTTGTTTAGTACATACTTAAATCCATCCAAAAATAGTTTGTGATTTTTTATTGGAACTATACGGCCCACAATACCAATGGCTACCTCATGATTAGCCAGCATGTATTTTTTTCGGAATGAAATTCTTTTGTTTTCAGTATCAGTAGTAAATTTATCCAGATCAAAACCTAGAGGAATAACTTCTACTTTATTTGAAGGGGCAATCTTGTAAATTTCTACAAGTTCTTTTTTCTGAATATCGCTTATTGCAACTATTTTATTTGTTTTTTGAGCAAGCTTTCTTTCTATATTCTTAATTATTTCTGCTTTAAAATTACTGAAATAAGAATGAAATACATGCCCATGAAATGTGTGTATAATAACGGGTATATTACAGGCTATGGCTGCTTTTCTACCAATGCTGCCGGCTTTGCTTGCATGTGTATGAACAATGTCAGGTTTATAATCTTTGATGATTTCTTTAATTTTTCTAAATGCAATCATATCCTTGAAAGGATTAATGGATCTTTGCATTTCTGGAATAATCGTATAATCAATGTCCAAATTTTGCAGAATATATTCTGAAGAAGCCTCTGAGGGGTCTTTCAGACCGCCAATGAGTTTAGTCTCAAAATCTGGGTATAAGTATTTTGTTAAATAGGCTGCGTTATAGGTTGGGCCTCCAAGATTAAAGCGGTTTAATATTCTTAAAACTTTGGGCATATTATTCGAAATATTTTCTATACCAATGTGAAAATGTTAAAACTGCCCAAATATTGGCTGTAGAATCTCCTGGATTAGAAGAGTTGAGTTTTTTGTAAAGCTTATTGAGTACATCTTTGTTTAAAATAGAAACCGGATTTTCAATCAGTGTGCTTTTTACCAGTGTTTGCAATTCATTTCTAAACCATTTAAGCAGTGGTACTTCAAATCCATGTTTTGGTCGGTTATATAATTCTTTCGGGAGAAATTCACGGAAAGTTTCATGTAAAATCATCTTTTTCGCTTTTCCATTGGTTTTAAATTCACCTGGAAGCGACATTGCAAATTCAACAATCCGGTGATCGAGAAACGGTGTTCTTACCTCAAGACTATGGGCCATAGACATCAAATCCACTTTCATTAACATATCGTATGGTAAAACCATATTCAAATCACTTAATAGTATTTCATTAATATCATCGGAGTTTATTGCAGATATCAGTGGTTGTCTAAAATCGTTGTACGTTTGTTTATCTATTTTGTTATGAATAATTTCAGAAGCCATTACATCATCCATGACAGAGCACCATTTCCAATATCGTTCTTTTTGAGAAAGATGTATCCCTTGAGCATAGCGTGATATTTGTCGTATTTTATTCGAAAAGTTACTGTTTCTTGATTGAGGAAGTCTATTGGAAATTTTTGCCAGTCTTTTTATTGCTGAATTGGTCAGGCTTTTTTGGGATGCCTGAAAGTGTGCTGCGTGCTTATTGTATCCCGCAAACATTTCATCGGCACCATCACCAGATAAAGCAACAGTCATGTTTTTTTGTGCATGCTTACTTAGAATATATACTGGTATCGCAGATGAGTCGGCAAATGGTTCATCAAAATGATCCAGTATGTCAAATATATGCTCGAACAGATCTTTATTGCTAAGAGAAAAAACAGTATGTTTTGTATTGAATCTTTTAGCTACCAAATTGGCATAATGGGTTTCATCAAAAAAGGGTTCATCTTTAAAGCCAATTGAGAAAGTATTTAAATTTGTTGTATGTTGGCTTGCAATTCCTGCTATCAAAGATGAGTCTATGCCTCCGCTTAAAAAACTTCCTAAGGGAACATCAGAGATTAATCTTGATTTTACCGCTTCATGAAGAAGTTCCATTAATTTTATTCCCGCATTTTCAAAAGATAAATCTCCTGGCGTTGTCTTCTTTTCAAGGAAATAATACTGTCGAATAGATAGTTCATGGCCTTTTATTTCTATGTAATGTCCAGGTAGAAGTTTTGTAATTCCTTTGAAGATTGTTTTTGGTCCCGGAATGTAATTCAATTGAAAAAAAGTATACAATGCTTCACTATCAATTTCTTTAGAGCTGACAAAAGGAAGGATTGCTTTAATCTCAGAAGCAAAAGCAAAAACATTTTTGTTTCTATAAAACACCAAAGGGTTAATGCCGAATCGGTCTCGTGCAATAAATAAAGAATTGTCTTTTTTATGCTGAATGGCAAAGGCAAAACAACCGTTGATTCGGTTCAAACACTCCTTCCCTTCATGGATGTATAGATTTAGTAAAACTTCTGTATCACTATCGGATTTAAAGGTGTATCCTTTGTTTTCAAGTATTTGTCTGCATTCTTTATAGTTGTATATTTCTCCATTAAAGACAATAGTGTATTGTCCGGTGGCATCATGCATTGGTTGATCTGCAGTGCTACTTGTATCTATGACAGCTAGTCGTGCGTGTCCCAGTGCAATATTCTCATAATTAAAAACAGCTTGACTATCGGGCCCTCTATGATGAAGTAAGGAGACTGCTTTATCAATATGAGATAATAAATGCTTACCTTCAGAATTGAAGGCTTTTATACCAATAATGCCGCACATAATTACTGAACAAGGTGATTTATAGACTCAGACAAAAGCTTTTCTTTGGAGATGGTTACTACTCCTGGTTTTTCACAAACAATCCCGCCTGCAAGATTGGAAATTAATGCTGTGTCTGCTGGCAGAAAACCTGAAATATGGCACAATGTTGCAGTACTGATAACGGTGTCGCCGGCTCCAGATACATCTGTAATATCTCTTTTTTCTGCAGGAAGATGTTGATGGTTTGTTTTATTTACTATCAATATGCCCTCCTCGGATAAGGTCAGTAGTAGATGTTCGATTTTGTTTTCTTTGATAAATTTCTTTGCTGTTTTTATCAGTAGTTCTTCTGGAGTTTTACTTGTAATGATCCCCATTGCTTCTATAAATTCTTTGAAGTTGGGTTTAAATACTGTAGAATTTTTATATTGAAAGAAATTATTTCTCTTGGGATCAACGAAAACAGGAATATTCAATGATATTGATCTATCAATTGTGCCTTCTATTATGCTTTTAGTAATTACACCTTTGTCATAATCCTGAAAAACAACAGCATGGATATTTTTATCAGCAATTATTTTATAAATGGTTTGTTTAAGTGTCTTTTCATCACTGACATTTAACGGGCTAGTTATTTCTTCATCAACCCTGAGAAGATGTTGGTTAGAGCTTATGATTCTGCTTTTTCGTGTTGTTTTTCTATTGCTGCTAGTATAAATGCCACTTGTATCCAGTGAATTATCTCTGAAAATATTAAAAAGCTTATCTCCAGATTCATCATTACCTATCACTGAACATACAATAGGATTTGCACCCAGCGCTTTGATGTTAAGCGCAACATTTGCAGCTCCTCCAAGACGATACTCCCTGTCTGCAACGGATACAATGGGTATTGGAGCTTCAGGAGATATTCTGTCTACTGTCCCAATTAGGTAGGCATCTAACATGATATCTCCAATGATGAGAATATTTTTCTGGTTAAATTCTCTGAATTTTCTAGTAATATCTTCTTTTGTCACAATTTCTTATTTATACTTCAAATATAGGAATAAGAGCGTAAACTTTTATTTATTCTTAATGCAAAGCTAAAACAAATAGATTTTGTAATTTTGTTACCAATGGGAAGCAATTCAGATTGTCAACAGCAATTGATTCACTTTTCAAGGTGGTCCAGAAAATCATATGCGGTATTTCAGAGCTTTGGTAAACAGGTAGTTATTGATCATTTAAAAGCAGAAGTTTGTGGTTCTGGTGTATTG
Organism: Marinilabiliales bacterium; assembly: GCA_002869425.1. Taxonomy (GTDB): domain Bacteria; phylum Bacteroidota; class Bacteroidia; order Bacteroidales; family BM523; genus BM523. The sequence goes on along the minus strand of PKSZ01000468.1, from coordinate 12,472 downwards.
CAGAAGGAATTTGAAACTGAACATTATCAGGATGAAAATGTTCAGGATAATAATGTGGAAAATAAATCACAATATTCAGAAAATTTTATGACTGATGATACTGTTGTTGAACCAGTGTCTTTTATTGAGGAAATAATGTTTGATTAACGGGGAATGCGAATGTGTTCTCCGTTTTTGTTTATAGGATATGAAAGAAATGTTTCAAATAAAGCAGATTACACGCGATCAAATTCTTAATATGCTGAAAGCAGATCGCAATAGATTGTTTAAAATTGCATTTGAGTGCAGGGAATATAATTTGGGAAATTATTTTGATACCTGTTCAATTGTGAATGCAAAGTCCGGAAATTGTTCGGAGGATTGCAAGTGGTGTGCTCAATCCGGCAAGCATAATTCAGTGATTGAAAAATATCCTCTTGTTGATGAAAGAAGCGTTATTCAGCGAGCGCTTTTTATTCAGTCAAAAGGAATTAAACGATTTTCTCTGGTTACCAGTGGTAAAAGGCTAAATGATGATCAAGTAAACAAGGTCTCCAGGTTGATTCAATCATTGCGAAATAGAACTGATTTACATCTTTGTGGTTCTTTTGGTTTATTGGATAAATCCCAGCTTGAAAAGCTTAAGGCAGCTGGTTTGCAAAGGTATCACTGCAATTTGGAAACGTCAGCTTCATTCTTTATTAATGTTTGCACGAGTCATAGTTATGAAGAAAAGATCCAAACAATTATTTGGGCTCGCGAAGTAGGACTTGATCTGTGCTCTGGTCTTCTTATGGGAATGGGTGAAAGTATGAGTGATAGGATAGATCTAGCCTATGAGTTTAATCGTTTGGGGATTCTTTCAATTCCCATTAATATACTGAATCCCATACCTGGAACGCAGTTTGAAAACCTACCTGTATCCAATGAAATTGAGATTCTGGATACTTTGGCAACTTTTCGGTTGATAAATCCCCGGGCTTACATAAGACTTGCAGGTGGGAGGTCTTTAATTGATGGATTGTTAATGAAAGCAATAGCTGTAGGTGTAAATGCATCAATACTTGGAGAATTGTTAACTACCTCAGGCAGTGAGATTGACGATGATATTGCGACGATTAAACATGGAGGAATGCAAATAAATAATGATGATGGAAAATAAAGAAAAGGAACTTCTTGACTTTGATCACAATCACTTGTGGCATCCTTATTCGGCATTGGGTAAAGAAGAAAATTTATTTCCTGTTAAATCAGCAAAGGGAGTTTATTTAGAGTTGTTTAACGGTGATTTGTTGCTTGATGGCATGGCCAGTTGGTGGTCGGTTATTCATGGTTATAATCACCCTATATTAAATGCAGCATTGAAGAGACAGGTGGATAGTATGTCGCATGTAATGTTTGGAGGTCTTACTCACGAACCTGCTGTGGAACTGGGGAGAAAGTTGGTTGAACTGTTGCCTGATGGTTTGGATAAACTTTTTTATGCAGATTCGGGCTCGGTGGCTGTTGAAGTTGCAATGAAGATGGCTATACAATATTGGTATTGTAAGGGAAGGCCTGAAAAAAGCAGGTTTGCAGCACTCAAAAAGGCTTATCACGGTGATACCTGGCATGCAATGTCTGTTTGTGATCCCGTTACGGGTATGCATTCGATTTTTTCAGAAACATTGCCTGAACAGATTTTTATTCCGGAGCCTCCAATGGGATTTGATGTAGAAATTGATTCTGGTTATGTTGATGGTGTTAGACAAATTATTTGTGAGAATCACGATTCTCTTGCTGCATTTATTGTAGAGCCAATTGTGCAGGGCGCAGGTGGTATGAGGGTTTATAACCCGGCTTACCTTAATATTCTTCAGGGTTTGTGTAAGGAATACGATCTTCTTTTTATTTGCGATGAAATAGCAACAGGTTTTGGAAGAACGGGGAAAATGTTTGCTGTTAATCATGCAGGAGTAGTGCCAGATATTATTTGTTTGGGTAAGGGGTTAACAGGAGGATACATGACTATGGGGTGTGTTGCTACAAATGAGAATATAGCCACTACGCTTAACGAAAAAGATCCTGGTGTTTTCATGCATGGTCCAACCTTTATGGCAAATCCACTGGCTTGTGCTGTCTCAGCTGCAAGTCTTGATATCTTGTCTAAATATGAAATTGAGCCTATGATAGCAGAAATACAGCATGGCTTATCAGTTGGATTTAGTCCGTTGAAAATTATTACTTGTGTTCAGGATGTAAGAACAATGGGTGCCATAGGAGTGATTGAAATGAGGGACCAGGTTGATATTCCTGAAATTCAAAAAAGAATGGTCAAAGAGGGTATTTGGTTAAGACCTTTTGGGAAACTGATTTATGTAATGCCTGCATTTATTATTTCACAGGATGCGCTAAAATTTCTTACGGGTAAAATTGTTAAAGTAATATGTGAGTTTTACCATGAAAAATGACTTTGCCAGTAGATTAGAGCATTTGCAGAAATCAGATTATTACAGGGAACTGAATAATCGGGATTGTATTGGAAAATATATTTGGGAGGGGGATATAAAGTATATTAATTTTTCATCCAATGATTACCTGGGAATATCATCCAATGAAGAATTAATGACAGAATTTAAAATCTATGCAGAAGAATACCCTCATTATATTGGGGCATGTTCTTCTCGTTTGATGACAGGTAACCATAATCTGTATGGAAAACTGGAACAAAATATTGCGGTTTCATATGGAAAAGAATCATCCTTGGTTTTTAATAGTGGGTATCATGCCAATACAGGAATTATTCCTGCCTTGTATGGTAAAAAGGATTTGGTGATTGCTGATAAGTTGGTGCATGCAAGCATTATTGATGGAATGCGATTATCTGCTGCCCATTCTGTTCGACATCGACATTTAGATTATAAACATCTGGAACAAATTTTATCCACTACAAGACAAAAATACTCTAATGCCGTCATTGTATCAGAATCTGTATTTAGTATGGATGGTGATATTGCTGATATTTCAAAGTTGATTGAATTAGCAAAAATATACAATTGTGAATTGTATATAGATGAGGCACATGCTGTTGGAGTTGTTGGAAACAGGGGCTTGGGCATTTGTGAAAAGGAAAGTTTGATGGGTTCCATTGATTATATCATTGGAACTTTTGGAAAAGCTTATGCTGGTTTGGGAGCTTATGTTACTTGTAGTTATGATGTTCGTAATCTGCTAATTAATCATGCACGGAGTTTGATTTTTACAACTGCATTGCCACCATTACATGTTTTATGGTCAGATTTTGTTTTTAGCAAAGTGAAAGAAATGACGAAGGAGAGGGAAAGAATTATCCATACTGCAAACTATTTACGTAAAAACCTACAGAGAGCACATCAAAGGACTGGAGGTATGGTGCATATTGTTCCTTTGATTGTAGGTGCTAGTGTCAATACGGTTAATTTATCTGAGTTTTTGAAAACAAAGGGCTTTATTGTACAGGCAGTGAGACCACCAACTGTTCCTGTTGGAACAGCAAGGCTTCGTATTTCTGTTAATGCCTCTCATTCTCAAAAAGATATTGATGAATTAATTAAAGCAATTATTGATTATGATTAGGAAGTGGATAAAGAGAAAGAATGAAAAATCGCTTATATTGTTTTTTAACGGATGGAGTCTGGATGAGAAACCGTTTTTGCGATTAAATTCAGAGAATTTTGATATTTGTATGTTTAGTGAATATGGTGCTGATATCGACTGGGATATGAGGGATGTAAAGGACTATGATAAAGTATATATTCTTGCTTATTCTCTTGGGGTGGCAGGGGGTTATTCTTTCCCGTTTGACCTGAATGTAGAGAAAGCTGTTGCCATAAATGGAACAGGGCAGCCTGTGGATGACAAGTATGGGATTCCATCAGTTGTTTTTAAAGGAACCGAGAAGAATTTGAGTGAACAAAACCTGATTAAATTTTATAAACGAATAACAAGCAGTAAGCAGGCTTATCAGTATATGCTTGAATTTATCGATAATGCCAATATTGATAGACTTAGACGTGAACTGGTCTGGTTTTATGATTTTGAAAGAAAAAGAATTCATTCAGAGTTATTTGATATGGCTATTATTTGTACAAAAGATAGAATTTTTCCTGCTGAGAATCAGCGAGCATGGTGGAATGAGAAGAATTGTAAGACAGTAGAACTGGAGGATGCACATTTCCCATTTCATCGATGGGCCTCGTGGAATGAAATATTGGAATTGGAGGTATAATATGGAACAGCTCATTAATAAGCAATTTGTAGCAAAACGGTTTAGAGAATCTTTGGAAAGCTACCACAAAAAGGCAGTTATTCAGGAAAGAATCGCAGGGGTTTTGTTTCCCAAACTTGTAGAAATATTTGGTTTTAATTACGATCGTATCCTTGAGGTTGGGGCTGGGTCGGGATTTTTAACCCAACAGATTATTTCAAATTTGAATTATTCAGAATTGGTTCTGAATGACTTATATCCTGTTCTAACAAATTCATATAAAAATGTAATTCAGAAGCCAGGTGATGCTGAAATGCTGGATTTTCCGGGAAACTATGACTTAATTCTTTCAACTTCAACTTTTCAGTGGTTTGAGAATTTGCAGAAATCTTTGTTGCGATTTACGAACTATCTTAATCATAAAGGGGTGCTTGCATTCAGTACGTTTGGAGAAAAAAATCTTTTGCAGATTAAAGAAATTACGGGAAAGACACTGCATTATTTTACTTTGGCTCAGGTTCATGATTTGCTTGCAAAAGATTATTCCGTTGTTTACGAAGACGAAATGGAATTTACCATGTGTTTCAGAACGCCATATGATGTGTTAAAGCATTTGAAGCAAACAGGTGTTAATGCATTGGGTAATTTTCGATGGACCAGATCAAAATTGTCTGAATTTGATATGCTGTATAATTCCAATTATAAGTGCAATGATGATTGCCTACTAACATACCATCCAATGTTTTTTATTGCAATAAAAGAATAATATGAAAGGTAAAGTATTTTTTGTTTCCGGTATTGATACTAATTGTGGGAAAACAATGGTTACGGGTGCTATCGCAAGGGAATTGAAGAAGCTTGGAAAAAAAGTTATGACCATGAAATTGGTTCAGACTGGCTGTAAAGATATTTCTGAAGATATTTTGGTTCACAGGAAATTAATGGGAGAGGAATTGAATGAGTTTGACAAAAACGGAACAAGCTGCCCATACGTTTTTGAACTGCCTGCATCGCCGCACCTTGCTGCTGCAAATGAAGGGAGAATTATTTCCAATGAGGTTTTAAGAGAATCCATTAATGACTTATCAGAGCAGTATGAAATTGTCTTGTTGGAAGGAGCTGGAGGCTTGATGGTACCTATAAGAGAGAATTATTATATGGTTGATTTTGCCCGGGATAATAATTTGCCAATAATTCTGATTTCCAGTTCCAGGTTGGGTAGCATTAATCATAGTTTGTTAAGCTACAATAAAATTAAAGAGGATTCTTGTGATCTCGCAGCTGGATTTTATAATGTTTTTGATGCAGAACACTATAAGATTATAAATGATTCAGAGCAAATTATATGGGAATATCAGCTTCGTTTATTTCCTGATAGTTATTTTTCCAGGGTAAGCTTAAAAGATTTGTCTAGCAAACTTGAGTTGGATTTTACAATATTTGTTTAGATTTTGCAATGACTTTCTTTATGGCCTTCAGATAGCAATTCTCCATACCTGAAACAATCGGTAGTATGGTCGTTTACCATTCCTGCTGCTTGCATAAATGCATAACATATGGTTGAGCCTACAAAGGAAAATCCTTTTGATTTAAGACCCTTGCTCATGGCATCAGATTCTTTGCTTGTTACAGGAATATCTTCATGCTTTTGCCATTGATTTGTAATCGTTCTTCCTTCAGTAAATTGCCAAATGTAACGATCGAAAGAGCCATATTGCATTTGGATTTTCAGAAATGCCTGAGCATTGGTTATGCATGCTTTAATCTTTAGCTTATTTCTTACAATTCCATTATTATTTAAAAGCTCTTGTATTTTTTTTTCATTATAGTCTGCAATTTCATCAGCATCAAAATAATCAAGTGCTTTTCTGAAATTATCTCTTTTGTGAAGAATTGTTCTCCAGCTAAGTCCGGCTTGAAAACCATCAAGAATAATAAATTCAAACAGTTTTGTGTCATCATGTACGGGCACACCCCACTCTTCATCATGATATTGCTTCATTAAAGCATCATCGCCTACCCATTTACACCTTTTCATCATCTGTCTTTATATAAATTTCAAGTAATTCAGCTTCGTTTTCAGGTACTAAGTTTATGTTTTTCAATTCAGCTGGAATGAGAATAGTTTCACCCTTGTAAACAGGATAAGATTCATCATTTACTTCAATAGTAAAAGAACCCTTTGTGCACATATAAATTACAAATGAATCTATGCTGAAGTAATCTCTTTCAATGGATTCAGAAAGTTTAATGATTTGTGTTGTAAAATATTGACATTCAGAAAGAAGATTTGGTGTGTTCTCTTCAATTTCAGGATGTGTCTTGTATGTATCATAAAAATTATAATCGATCACATCTATTGCCAAATCTGTATGAAGCTCTCTGCCTTTTCCATTACTATCTTTCCTGTTCCAATCAAAAATTCTGTAAGTTATATCTGATGTTTGTTGTATTTCAGCAAGAAAAACACCTTTCCCAATGGCGTGGACTCTGCCGGAAGGTATATAGAAAACATCTCCAGGAAAAGCTCTTTTTTTATTCATCAATTGCGCCACATTCCCGTTATGTAAATATTCCAGGTATTCTTTTTTATCTGTCTTTTTATTAAAGCCTGTGTAAATCAAAGCATCTTCATCTGCCTCCAATATGTACCACATTTCAGTCTTTCCATATGCCTTGTGCCTTTCTTTGGCTGTTTTATCATCCGGATGTACTTGTATGGATAAATCATCGTTGGCATCAATAAGTTTGATCAGTAAAGGAAATTCTACGCCAAATTTTTTATAAACGCTTTCTCCTACAAGATCTCCCATGTATACTTCGATGATTTCCTGTAGGTTGTTGCCCTTTAGGAAACCATTGCTCACAACTGAAATTTCATTTTGAATTCCGCTTAATTCCCAACTTTCACCCACATTGGAGTAATTACCGGTTTTTTTATTAAGTATGGATTGAAGTTTATTGCCTCCCCATATTTTTTCTTTAAAAATTGGATTGAATTTTAGTGGATATAACATTTGAACTATATTTTATAATCAACAACAGCACTTTCTAGTTTTAATTCTTTAATTATTGAAACAACTTTCTGATGCTCAGGGTGATCTCTGTAGATATTTAGTTTTTCTTCTGATTCAAAGGAAGAAATTAAGATCAGGTCAAAAGCTCTTGGAGATTCAACAAAGTTAATTCCAACTTCATACGAAACAATCTCATCAATTTTCTCTGGTAGTTGTTCCAGCTCAGACTTAACCTTTTGTATAACATCTTTTTTGTCTTCATTCAGGAATGTTTCTGGTAACCTGAACATTACAATGTGTCTAATCATGATAAGAAGTTTTAATTTATCAACGAAGTTATGAATTATCGACTAAAATACTCAGGTATGTTATACGAAATGTAAAATGCTATACAGAATATTTATCTTCGCTATTGAAACAGAGACACTATGATTCTTTGGCAATTGAAATTCAAGATTAAAATTAATCGCACTGGCCTTTTTTTATAGGTTTTTGCAGGTTTTGTACCTGTTTACCCCGTTAATTTATTGTATTTTATCATTGTAATCGGTCAGAATCGATTGCCTAATAGTATTAATTATGAAATATCATCAAATAAGTTCAAATACGCTTGATTTTGAGACAGTTCGAAATATTATGGAGAATGACTTGAAGTTGGAACTGTCAAAAAGTGCTGTATTGAAGATAGAGAAGTGCAGGAAGTACCTTGATGAGAAAATGGAATCACAGGAAGAACCTATATATGGAATCAATACAGGATTCGGCTCTCTTTGTAACCATAGCATTTCAAAGGAAGATCTTAGTGAATTACAAAGAAATCTTGTAATGTCTCATGCTTGTGGAGTCGGAGAGGAAGTACCTTCTGAAATAGTAAAACTTATGCTTTTTCTGAAGATACAATCTGTTTCTTTTGGTAATTCCGGTGTTCAACTCCAGACAGTAAAACGAATGATTGAGTTTTATAACAACGATATCATTCCGGTGGTTTATCAGCAGGGATCACTTGGTGCATCAGGTGATTTGTCTCCATTGGCACATCTCAGCTTACCATTACTAGGCTTGGGTGAGGTTTACTACAAAGGACGAAAAACAAAAGCAGAGAAAGTCTATAAAGAGTTTAACTGGAAGCCTATTAAATTGAAATCAAAAGAAGGACTTGCCTTGTTAAACGGAACACAGTTTATGAGTGCATATGGTGTGTATTGTTGTTTAAAGGTATTCGATATTTCAAGATTGGCAGATGTTATTGCTACCTTATCGCTTGAAGCTTTTGATGGAAGAAGAGAGCCCTTTCACGAGTTGATACAGCAAATCAGGCCGCATAAAGGTCAGATAAAAACAGCACAAAGAATCCGTAATCTACTTACCGATAGTGAGTTGATTGGTAGAGATAAAGAACATGTACAGGATCCGTATTCTTTTAGATGCATACCGCAGGTTCATGGAGCTTCAAAAGATTCAATCAACTATGTTGCGTATGTATTTGCAAAAGAAATCAATTCAGTAACCGATAATCCTACTATTTTTCCGGATTACGACCTGATTATTTCTGCTGGAAATTTTCATGGTCAGCCTCTGGCTTTAGCTCTTGACAATTTATGTATTGCAATGTCAGAACTTGGCAATATTTCTGAGCGAAGAACATATCAGCTGCTTTCAGGAAAAAGAGGATTGCCTGCGTTTTTGGTTGCCAATCCAGGCTTGAACAGTGGATTTATGATACCACAATATACCGCAGCTTCCATCGTTAATCAGAATAAACAGCTGTCAACACCTGTTTCTGTTGATAGTATTGAATCTTCGCAAGGTCAGGAAGATCATGTAAGTATGGGAGCAAATGCAGCAACCAAGGCTTTTAGGGTTCTGGAAAATCTGGAAAAGATTTTGGCAATAGAATTGTTTAATGCTGCTCAGGCATTGGAATTCAGGAGACCAGCAAAGTCATCTGTTTTCATAGAAGAATTTGTGGAAGCCTACAGAAAAAAAGTATCTTTTATTGAAAATGACAAAATTATGTATAAGGAAATTGAGGCCAGTATTCAGTTTTTGAGAAAATACAAGCTTCAGCTACCAGATGAATAGTAATCAATGTTAAACCCAAAATAAATCTTAAAATGGAACCATTAGTAATAACCGGACAAAACCTAACAATTGAAAATGTTGTTAATGTAGCTCGTCATGGACAGAAAGTAGAATTACATCCTGATGCAGTACAAAGAATAAATACATGTCGTGCAATGCTTGAAAAGAAAATTGCAGCCAATGAAATTATGTATGGAGTAAATACAGGTATTGGTGAGTTTTCAGAAGTTGTATTGGATGATAGTCAGGTAAAAGATTTTCAAAAATACTTGATTTATAATCATGCTGCAGGTATTGGTGATCCAATGAACCTTGAATATGTACGCGGAGCAATTCTTGGAAGAATTAATGTGCATTCACACGGAAATTCAGGCTGTAGATTGGAGATTACACAAACTTTGGTAAATATGCTGAACAAAGGTGTTACTCCTTTTGTCTGTCAAAAAGGATCTGTTGGTGCATGTGGTGATTTGGCTCCAATGTCACAGATTGCTTTGCTTATGATGGGTGAAGGTCATGCATATTATAAAGATGAATTTATGACCGGTAGAGAAGCTTTTGAAAAGGCAGGAATTGAAGTTCCCGGATTAAAAGCGCGCGATGGACTGGCTACCATTAATGGCTCAAATGTTCTTACTGCCATGAGTGCAATCTTCTTGTATGATGCTAATCGTTGGCTCAAGCAGGCTGAAATTGCTGCTTCTATGTCATTGGAAGCTTTAAAAGCCAACATGAAGCCTTATACTTCATTGTTACATGAAGTGCGTGGATTTAAAGGTGCTGTTCGTAGTGCAAATGCAATAAATAAGATGGTATCGGGTGGTGATTTGAAAGAAGAAAAGGTAAAATGTAAAGTGCAGGATGCATATTCAATGCGTTCTACTCCTCAGGTTATTGGTGCAGCCCATGATGCGCTTGCATATGCCCGTTCACAAGTGGAAATTGAATTGAATGGTGTAGGTGATAATCCTATTTTCTTCCCTGAAAAAAATCTTCAGTTATCAGGTGCCAATTTCCAGGGCTCACCCGTATCATTGCCAATGGATATGGCCGGAGCTGCGATTACTATGGTTAGTGTTTTGTCTGAAAGAAGAATGAATAGGCTAAATAACCCTGCATTAAGTGTCGGTTTGCCAGCATTTCTT
>PKSZ01000468.1:0-2016 GCA_002869425.1 Marinilabiliales bacterium | reverse complement strand
TTTGCCAGCATTTCTTACCAAAGGTGCAGGAATGTTTTCAGGGTTGATGTTAAGTCAATATACGGCAGATATGCAGATTGTTGAGCAGCGTATCTTAAGTGCACCGGCATCAATACAGTCTATCCCTGCAGCAGCAGATCAGGAAGATTTTGTTTCTATGGGAATGAATACTGCAATTAAAAACTTCCAGATTTTGGATAATGCATTTGGTATTTTAGGTATTGAATTGATGGCAGCTGCTCAGGCTCTGGATTTCCGTAAAGAAGAGTATTCTTTTGGTAAAGGAGTTACAAAAGCATGGGAAGTTGTTCGTCGTCATGTTGATTTTCTGGAGATCGACAGACCTTTATATCCAGATCATAATGCAATGAAAGAACTTGTAAGAAGCGGTGAGATTCTTGAAGAGGTTGAGAAAATTATTGGTACACTTGAATAGAAGAAATAAGATCAGGCAAATGAAAAATGGCTGTCCGGATTTTATGTTCGGGCAGCTTTTTTATACCTTAATTCCCATTACCAGAATGTCGTCAATTTGTTCGTAATCTCCTTGCCAATCATCAAGTTTTCGACCTAGGAGCTTGTTCTGCTCTTCCATATCTTTATCAGAAATTTCTTTAATAAGACGCTTGAATGCGCCATACTTAAACTTCTTTCCTTTTGGACCACCAAATTGATCTGCATATCCGTCACTGAACATGTAGAGCTGATCTCCTTTTTCAACTTTCAGCTCATTGGTAGTAAATTTGTCCATCTTATCATAGATGCCAATTGGCATTTTGTCGCCTTTTATAACATTTAATTCTCCTGCTCTTACATGATATAGTGGGTTGTGTGCTCCTGAAAACTGTACTTCGCCTGTTTTTTCGTTATATGCAATCATAGCTATGTCCATACCATCTTTTGTGCTGTCGTCTTTGCCATGCTGATGCAGTGAGCGAATTACTTCTTTACGCAATCTTTTTAGTATAACACCTGTATGTGTAATGTATTCTTTCAGGATGATTTCATTCAGGTAAGCAACGCCCAGCATACTCATAAAAGCTCCGGGTACTCCATGTCCTGTGCAATCAGCAACTGCAATTACTGTTACTCCTTCAATGTTATTAATCCAATAAAAATCACCGGAAACTATATCGCGTGGTCTATAGAGAATAAAATGGTTAGGAATTAGCTGATTGATGAGCTCCTGATTAGGGAAGATAGCAGCCTGTATTCTTTTTGCATATAGTATACTGTCTGTAATTTCCTGTTTTTGTTCCTGGATTTGATCGCGTTGAGAAACAGCTGTCTGAAGTAGTTCTTTGATTTCTTTTTCTGTTTTTTTGATTTTGGTAATATTGGAATCTATAGCAACGAAATTTTTAATATTTCCTTGCTTGTCGAATATGGCAGTAAGCGTTGTTTGTACCCATATTTTTTCCTTGTTTTTGGTTTCAGTTAAGGCCGAATAAGTATGTGATTTTTTGCTTTCAATGCAATTATTCATCAATTGATCGAAATCTTTATTGGATGCTGCACCGGCAAGCGTTTTACCTTTTTCTGCGATGAATTCATCCATTGTGTAACCGTATAATCGAATGAAGCCTTCGTTAACCCACACAATATCACCTTCGGGATTGGCAATAACAACAGCGTTATCCGTTTCACGGGCAACAATAGAAAGTTTGTCTAACTCTTTATTTACCATAAGAAGTTGAGAGGCTTGTGTTTCTATTTCTTTCTTTTGCTCAGATAATAAACGGTTAGCTTTTTTCTTTTGCCTGTTTTCTTTAATGATGATGATAAGTAGCAGTAAGAAGAATATGAAACCCCCAACCATAGAATAAATTATCAGTCGTTGATTTTTTGCTGTTTTTTCCTGGGCAAGCATCTCTTTATTCTGGATTTCAATCTTAAGTTGTTTGCTTTGGTTTTGAAATTTGGCTAAAAGTTTTTGTTTTTGCAGTTCTCCCTGTAGTTCTTTAATAATTTTTTCCTGTAGGTTGTATTCTGATGCCGCCCTTTGATGGAATTCAG
>PKSZ01000118.1 GCA_002869425.1 Marinilabiliales bacterium | reverse complement strand
TTGATGAGACAAAACGGGTCTGTACATGAAGCGTAATTGTCTACGTGTTGATTCACTGTATTTAAATAAATTATATTCAATAGCCGGAGAAATGGCAAAACGATATTGCCTGTTTGAATAAGAAGATGAACTACCACTAAACCATGCACCAGCAGACCAATGTTCACCAAGACTTTTTACGCTCAAATTTTCTGCATATAAAGAGCGCGTAACGCCAATTATGGTTTCATCATCCAGTGTATACCTGCTTTCCGAATAATTATTACCTATGCTATTTTCTATCTTCCAGTTTTCTGTAACCCTGTCTGCAGATAAGTTGGTCCAGTATTGATAGTTTTTATATGATTCTTCACCATTGGCCCAGGCTCCCAATTCGATATCAAAAACCCAACTGTCCCAGTGATCACTTACATCCTGAACGTCTTCAGTATTTGAGCTTGTAAATTGAATATCAATGGTTTCAGCAAAAGGTGTTTTGGCTATATATCTCATCATGGATAAACCAATAATTCTGGTTATACCCTCTCGTATCTTTTCATCTGTATCGTCAGGATTACTATTGAATTTCTGAATGTCATTCATGAAATTAAACTCTTTCTGACCAACAAGAAAAATACTGTATTCTTTTCCTCCACTACCTGTACTTTGCACGGTAACAACAATTTTCACATCTGCATCATCAAGATCCCGCACAAAATTAATATAAGGCATTTTATTAATCATATACTCTTTATCACACATGGTGCAATCAAGATATAGATTTGGAGCATCATTTCGTGAGATAGCACTACTGTCAGTTTGTGCTTTTAGCAGGCTAAAGGTAAAAAGCAAAATTACTAGACAAATAAAGCGCATAATATTTTTTTTATAGCAACGAAGATATAAAAGCTTCTTTGAAATTTACGCAACATATCCTTGTTTTGATATTTGATGCGCATTTCTGAATATTAAAACCTACTTTTATAATACGAAGTATGATTGTTCTTTATTATGGAATGGTTATTGTTTCTTAATAGGCGTTACCAAATTTATTAGATATGAATTATTTGTATTTTTTATTACCCATATTTCTTCTGAATATGATTCCTGATAATTTTAAAACTGAACAAAAAAAATATGCAAGGGTAAGGCAAGCCTATGCAGATAAAGAAATGATTGTTAAGCAAGATCTTTCGTCTGTAGGTATAAAAGACATGAATTTTGAACTTTTTATCCGGGCTTTTAAAAAAGAAAAGCAGTTAGAATTATGGTGTGAAGGAAAGACCAACGAGGAATATTCATTGGTGAAAACGTATAAAATATGCAGTAGCTCAGGAAAAGAAGGACCAAAAAGGAAGCAGGGAGATTATCAGGTACCAGAGGGATTCTACTATATTGATAGGTTTAATCCATTTAGTAATTTTTATTTGTCATTGGGGATAAATTATCCAAATTCTTCAGATAAAAAGTTAAGTGAATATTCAAATCCTGGAGGAGATATTTTTATACATGGAGCTTGTGTAACAATTGGTTGCATTCCATTAACTGACGATAAGATTAAAGAAGTATATTTATATGCTATCGAGGCTAAAAATTCAGGCCAGAGTAAAATTCCTGTACATATTTTTCCGTGCAAACTGGAAGGCAAAGAATATACAAATCTAAAAAATAGATATAAGGAAGATCAGGAAATGCTTACCTTCTGGAAAAGTTTGGAAGCTGGGTACAAATACTTTAAGGAAAAGAAGGATATTCCTGATATTAAAACCAATAACAAAGGTTATTATTACCTGGATGAATGATTGATATGCTTATGTATAATGTCCAGAAGCTTCTTTCCATCATAAGGTTTTGTAATATAATCGGTACAACCGGCCTCAAAACATCGGGCCTTTTGCGTACTCATAGCGTAAGCTGTTTGCGCAACAATAGGTAATTCCGGACGAATTGTGCGAATTCTTTCTGTTGCTTCGAAACCACTTAGTTGGGGGAGTTGTATATCCATTAAAACAATATCAATATCTTCATTATCATTACATATCTCAATTGCTCTTTCTCCGTTTTCTGCTCTTAATAACTTTGCTTTGGTTGGTGCTAAAGTAAGTTCGATTAGCCTATAACACATCAACTCATCTTCCACAACCAGAATGTTTTTGTCTTTCCAGTTATAAATCTCTTTCTTATTGGATGTTATTGTTATAACCATTTGTGATACAATATAGTATTGTCTTTATCAAATATACTTATAATATACAATAGAGTTGCGTTAATATGTAATAGTTTGATTAACGTATAAAATCTTGTGATAAAATTAAAATTTTTAGTACTTTTCCATACCTATAGCCGGGATTTTAAGTGATTGAATGTTAGAAAGGTACACGATATTATTGTTGTTGTTTTACGGAGTATTTT
>PKSZ01000590.1 GCA_002869425.1 Marinilabiliales bacterium | reverse complement strand
CATACCATTCTCAAAGCAACCGGCTTGATACAAGGTCCGGATAAACCGCCTGTAACGGTTGATAACACCGGCTTTCTGGTTTCTGAATTTATCGCCATCCCCAAAAGGGTATTGATCATGCTAACAGCATCTGCACCTGCATCTTCAACGCTCAGGGCAATTTCGGCAATATTGGTAACATTTGGAGATAACTTTACTATAATGGTTTTATCATACACTTTTCTTGCCGCCCTGGTTACTTCTTCTGCCATTGCACAACTGGTACCAAAAGCCATCCCACCCTGCTTCACATTCGGACAAGAAATATTCAACTCAATGGCAGGTATTCTATCCAGAGTGTTTAATCTCTCCAATACTTGCACATAATCCTCAATCACTGATCCTGAAACATTTACAATAACATTGGTATCCAGATTTTCAATCCTTGGATAAATAATATTCATAAAGTAATCAACCCCTTTGTTTTGCAAACCCACAGCATTCAACATTCCAGATGGAGTTTCAGCCATACGAGGATAAGCATTACCTTCCCTGTTTTCAAGTGTTGTACCTTTTACAACAATAGCACCCAATCTGTTCAGGTCTATAAAATCTGAGAATTCCTCTCCAAAGCCAAAAGTCCCTGATGCAGTCATCACAGGGTTTGACATTACCAAATTGTGTATTTTTGTTTCTAAGTTCACCATTTTAAGTCATTTAGATTAAAAACTGGTCCATCTGTACAAGTACAAGCATTACCATGTACAGTTTCTTCAACACAACAAAGACAAGCTCCAATTCCGCATGCCATTGTATTTTCTAATGATACTTCACATTCAACGCCAGCGTCAGCAGCCATTTTAGCTACAGCTTGCATCATAGGCTTTGGGCCACAAACATATACTTTTGAATAATTCGCAATATTATGCATTTCAAAATGTTGGGTTACAAGCCCTTTCTCTCCCAGGCTTCCATCCTCTGTTGCAACCAATAAATTCCCATACTTCTGGTATTCATCTGCTTCCAAAATATCATTGGCTGTTTTTGCGCCCACCAACATGGTTGGAAAATACTGATATTCTGATAGATATCTTGCGAGATAAAGCAAAGGTGCGACACCACATCCTCCGCCAATCAATAAAGCATTTTCACCTTCAGGTAAAGAAAAATAATTGCCCAAAGGATAAACAAGGTTAACAAAGTCTCCCTCTTCCAGATATCCAAGGTTTCTTGTTCCTTCACCTACGCGCTTTATCAATAATTTCAATGTATTGGAATCAGGATCTGCATCGTGAATAGAAAAGGGTCTCCTTAAAAATACATTTCGGGAATTTTCTATTAATACTTCAGCAAATTGACCGGGAAAAACTTCAGGAAGATTCTCTAAACACTTTATTTCCAACAAGTAGTTATCAGCATTTAATCGCTTGTTTCTTACTACTTTAAAATCCTGTATATACTTCTTCATATCAATTGATTTACGACTCAAAATTAACAATATAATGAAGTCCTGAGGTAATTATTCATCAACAGGATACTGAAAGTTATAAACACAAGTATTT
The DNA here is from genome assembly GCA_002869425.1 of Marinilabiliales bacterium. GTDB lineage: Bacteria > Bacteroidota > Bacteroidia > Bacteroidales > BM523 > BM523. The sequence continues at coordinate 867 of PKSZ01000590.1, read as the reverse complement.
CTACGGAATGAAAGATTCTAAAGATCCATCAGAATAAAGCAATAAAACCCTTTTTAAGGTCTTTGATCCGGCATTTTTTACAGATTCCTGATCATCTTGTACCTGAATTACATGTTCTGATTCGTCTTCAGAGAGTCTGTTTTCCTCTAATTGGACACTTTTCGGATCTAACTGTGGTTGATCTTCTTCCTTGCCTACCTGCTGGCTTGAAAATAGATTTTTAGGTGTTCCCTGATCCTTATACATTGATCCGCGTCCTGTAAGAAGCCATTCTGTATTTATGGCCCTATATCTTGAAATAATTTTTTGTAAAAAATCAAGACTGGGTTTATTTCTTCCGGACAGAACATGATAGACACTTGAACGTTGTACTCCAATTTCATCTGCAAACTTTGCTGAGGAGAGGGACTCCTCCTTTAAAATTTCCAATATTCTATCCTTCATTTTTCACAATCTTTCAATATTACAAATGTAATACTTTTATAGTTCACATATGTAACTTTAATAAAGGCAAAAGATACATAAGATTAATAGAATCCACTATAATACTATATAGCAATTCATTATACCATTTTAACAATGGATTACAAATTTTACACTACTGATTTACATGTATTTATAATATACTGCAAACACTCATATAATTATAAATAAATACTATAATTAATTTATATTAATGGCTGATATACAGGAGTTTAATTGCAATATATTATTGATATTATATAAAATATGATAGATTGGTAACATTTGTATATAATTATCTAACATATAATATTAAATAAAACTCTTAAAAATCTGATTATATGTCTTATATGAATCTCAAATTGTATATTGTTAAGATTTTACAAATGTTAATTATTTTTCTTG
>PKSZ01000600.1 GCA_002869425.1 Marinilabiliales bacterium | reverse complement strand
CATAAATGAACTACCCCGGAGCAGAGCCTTAAGGAATTCTATTGATTAAAAACATTAAAGAGGTTTATAGTAAACTGATTGGTTATATGCTAATATATTATCTTTAACCCTAAATTGAAATGATAATTTCTATAAAAAAAAATTGTGATTACATCAGCATAATTTGCTTTTTTATCATTAGTATTTTATTTACAGCTTAAATGGGGAACTATAAGTGAAATTTCCTTCATATATACAACTTGATGCGATGGATTGCGGCCCGAGTTGTTTGCGCATGATTGCCAAACATTACGGTAAAACATTTTCGCTTCAAACTCTGCGCGATATGAGCTACATAACACGTGAGGGAGTATCGTTGCTGGGAATTAGTGAGGCAGCAGAAAGCCTTGGATTCAGATCGAAAGGTGTTCGTATTTCGTGGGAACAATTATCTGAAAGGGCTCCCTTGCCTTGTATTGTGCATTGGCGTCAGGAGCATTTTGTTGTTGTTTACAAAATTAAAAAAGACAAAGTATATGTGTCTGATCCGGCTCACGGTCTGGTAACATATACCAAAGCTGAGTTTATGAAATATTGGGCAAGTTCTGAGCAGGATGGAGAAAAAGTGGGTATTTGCCTTTTGCTAGAGCCAGGCCCCGACTTTTACAATATTGATGATGAAAAGTTTGACAAAACTAATTTTAAGTTTCTTTTCAAATATATAAGACCCTATAAAAAATTCCTTATTCAACTGTTGCTTGGTTTATTGTTTGGCAGTTTGGTAAGTCTTATTTTGCCTTTCCTTACCCAGTCAATAGTTGATTTTGGTATTAATAATCAGAATCTTGATTTTATTTACCTTGTGCTTATTGCTCAGCTTATTTTATTTATAAGTCAGACGTCTGTTGATTTTATCAGGAGTTGGATATTGTTGCACATTAGCACCCGCATCAATATAAATCTTATTTCAGATTTCCTGATTAAGTTGATGAAACTGCCAATTGGTTTTTTTGACATTAAAATGATTGGCGACTTACTTCAGAGGATTCAGGATCATAAACGTATAGAAAGTTTCCTTACCACTTCAACGCTCGATATTCTTTTCTCCATGGTTAACCTGGTTGTTTTTGGAATTGTTCTGGCCATTTACAGTTTGCAGATATTTTTCATATTTTTTATAGCCAGTGCTTTATATGTCTTTTGGGTTAAGGTGTTTATGAAGCAAAGGCGTGAGCTTGATCATAAGCGATTTCAGGAAGCCTCGAATAATCAGAACAACCTTATTCAGCTTATTACTGGTATGCAGGAGATAAAGCTTAATAATTGCGAAAAACAAAAACGATGGGAGTGGGAGAGCATACAAGCCAGACTTTTCAGGGTAAGTATTAAAGGGTTGGCTCTTGACCAGTATCAACAGGCTGGTTCTTCTTTTATCAATCAGATCAAAAATATTATTATTTCATTTATCGCAGCAAAGGCTGTTATTGATGGCAATATGACACTGGGTATGATGATGGCAGTTCAGTATATAATTGGACAATTAAATGCACCTATTGGTCAGATAATTGGTTTTATGCAGTCAACTCAGGATGCAAAAATAAGCCTTGAAAGACTGGGTGAGATCCATAACAAAGAGGACGAAGAAAACCCGTATGATGCAAAGATTGTTGATTTGCCATCAGAAAGGACTATCAATATTAATGATCTTGGTTTTCAGTATGAAGGACCTCATTCTGAGAAGGTTCTGAATCATGTTAATCTTGAAATTCCTGATAATAAAGTAACTGCTATTGTAGGAACAAGCGGCAGTGGTAAAACAACCCTGGTTAAACTGATGCTGGGATTTTATCAGCCTGTATCAGGAGGTACAACAGGATTGGTGTGACCAATCATGATAAATCCCGCCCAATAATGGGGACTCGCCTTGTAAGGTGGACATTTTTCCAGGTATTCCAACTTGGCATTTCTTAAAGCTATATCTTTATCTTGCCCTAAACTAAGATTCTTATAGAAATAGCTCATCAGCCTCATAGCTGATTTATCTGATGCATCCCAGAGTGTAGCAACAATACTTGGGCAGCCTGCATACAAAAATCCATTCGTCAAACTTGAAATTCCTTCACCCTTAAAATACTTTCCGTAACCTGTTTGACAGCCACTAAGAACAACAAGATCCGCATTTAATTTCGTTTGATATATCTCATAAGTATTCAGATAGCCATCTTCATCCAGTGAATCCTTCGAAAGAACAATTTTTGACCTCATAGGTATATTATCATCAATTATGGTATGGCTTGCAATATGAATAATGTCATTGTTCTCAGCAAGCTCATAAAACTTGCTTTCGTTTGCTTGTTTGCCTTTCAAATAAGTTCCTTTAAAATACTTTGAGATATTGACTATTTCTTCCACATTATACTTCAAAGGAGACAAGTTGTTACTCCTATATATATTTTCAGAAATAAAGTTCAATGATTCATCTCCTTTAAATTCAGGGGCCATTGCCAGCATCCGGGCTTTCCCTCCTTGTTTTGGGTTTACCATATCAAGCAACCTGATAGAATATGCATATGATATGGGATATTCCTTGATAAGGTATGGTAAAGACTTGAATGAATTCTTAAGATTCTTTACATCCCTGGTAAGCAGAACCTCAAAAGGCAGATAGCATAAGATATTATCCGGAACTATGGTAATTGATTTACCCTGAATCCACTTTTCACAAGGCATAATCAGTAGCTTATACAGATCATGTGCAGATTCAACATACTTTCCATAATTAGCCATTGATTTTGCACTATATGAATCAGACTTCATATAATCCATTACTGCAATGAACATATCATTTAACTCTGCAATGTCATTGTTCATAAATACTTCAATTCGGGTATCATCTATATAAAAAATCACTGGCAACCGGTAAATCATTCTATCATTTTTCCAAAGAAGACCTGGTTAATAAGCTTATCATTTTCATGAATTATGACAGCTTAAGTAAATCAGCAAAAACAGCTCTGGCAGAGCTTCAATTATTATTTGATATTAATTACTCACATATAACAAAAGATAAATTTGGAAATCTCAGCTCCACTATTAAAACCGTGAAAGGTCATTTCTCATCACTTCTGTGTACTAGTGAAAAGATTGATCCCAGAGACGTACAAAATATTATTGTTGCTTGTACAGATAACACAGAAGATACATTTCATAAAATTATCGAGCATCAGGATCTCAAATTGTCAGGATTGTACGACTTTTCAGAGGAAAGCAGGTCTATACAAATGCTACAGAATTGTATAAGATGTATTCATAATCTGGATGTGGTTAATCCATATGTCCGCAAAGTAAAAATACCCTCAGAAATTCCCAACTGTAGTGCCTTGAATTATCAGTTTCAGCTGATAATAAACCAAATTGCACTTATTCATCAGTATCAAAGGACTAAAGACAAACAAGGCCGAATTATGGTTGAGGCTGATGATATTGAAATGGCAATCAGAATACTGTTTGATTCAATAATACTTAATACTGATGACCTTTATCCTTCTCTAAGAATCTTTTTTCAGCAAATAAAAAAAATCGCCACAGAGAGCAATACAAACTACCATTTTACACAAAGAGAGCTGAGAAATAAGCTGGGTCTCAGTAAAAGTTCATGCTTCAGGTTTGTAAATGAATTAGAAAAGCTTGAATATGTGAAAAAAGTAGGTGGATATGCGAACAAAGGATACTTGTATAAGGTTGTTTATTGGGATGACCTTGAAAAGAAAAAAAAGAGAATAAAAAGCAATTTGATGAAACAACTAAAAAGAATTAATAAGAAGGACTGAACCACTAGAATGCTTGCTATTACTGGCAAAAATCTGTTGTGTTCCAAAAGTTACAATCATAAGCATGAAACATCTACCCATTATTAACCATACGTACCAAAAGCTGCATAATGAATTTACGCGTTTTATTACAACCAAAGGCTACAGCAGAGGAAAAGATGTAATGTATCCTACTTGTATAAGAGAGTTCTTGTTTTTTATTGAGAACAAGGGTGTTGAAACCATACAGAATGTAGATGCAAATACAATTCAATCATATTACTACTACATTTCTTCCAGACCCAACCAAAGAAGAGCTGGTGGGTTAAGTGATTCTATGCTGAAAACACACCTATATTCTCTTCGGCTGTTTTTTGACTACCTGCTTGATACAGACGTTTTAGAATATTCACCTGCCCGATTACCAAAGTTTACACTGAAAAAGAGTGAACAACGGGAAATTCTTTCAAACGATCAAATCAGGAAGCTCTACACTGTATGCGAAAGCTACAGAGATAAGGCACTTTTATCTGCAGCTTATGGATGTGGTTTGCGTAGAAGTGAGATGGTAAATCTGGATCTGGAAGACGTAATTTTTCATAAAGGAATTGTCATCGTAAGAGATAGTAAAAATCATAAAAACAGGACGATACCAATGTCTGATTTTGTAGCAAGGCATCTGAAAGAATACATAGTTAATGAAAGAACCAAGGGATTAATAAACAACCGCAAAATAAATAATTCATTCTTTGTGAGCAACACTGGTAATCGTTGGCGTGGAAACAATATGAATGATCGCTTACATTATCTTGTTTAGAAAACCAATGACCTGGATATAGTCAACAAAAAAATCACACTTCATAGTCTGAGGCATAGCATAGCAACCCATCTGATTGACAATGGAGCCACTATTGAATTTGTGCAGGAATTTCTGGGGCATAGTGAAATTGATACAGCACATATTTATGCAAAAAGAAGAAAACAAAAACTAAAAATAATTAGTCAGCTTAGGTAAAAATCAGTGTTATGGAAACATGTGCAACTTTTGAGGAATATCTTTTTAATGCAGGTCATACAGAGCAAACGGTAAAAAGCTACCTGTACACCATTGATATTTTCTTGTCGATTTGTAAAAATGCAGATAAGTTCAAATACAAAGATATAGTTCAATATTTTGAACAGGAAGGCAAGCGGCTTGATAATTATGGATCACGCTCCAGGGTACTTTCTGCCATTAAAAAATACTACGACTATTTAATTGATGCAGGAAAGCGAAATGATCATCCTTGCAGAAACCTTTACCTAAAAGGACAGCAAACAAAAGGTGTGATTATTCATGATTTGTTCTCAGGCTCTGAACTTGAACAACTTTTAGATAGAGAGGAACGATATGGAGATCTTCGTATCAGAAATAAACTCACTATGTCAATTTTAATCTACCAGGGCCTTTCTTCTGGTGAACTCAAAGACATCAATCTGAGACACATTAACCTTGACAATGGTATAATTTATATTCCGGAAAGCAGAAAGCAAAGCAGGAGACATTTGGCAATGGAACCTAAACAATATGCATTGTTTGACAGGTATATATCAGAAGTCCGCCCGAAGCTAATTAGAAATGAAACAAATGCACTGTTGCTGGGTAAGCTTGGTTCCAGACTAACTATAGATGACATTAACTATTTGGTTTCAACCTATAAGATTCTTTTCCCAGGTAGAAACCTAAATCCCAGAACAATTCGTCAAAGTGTTATTGCAAACTGGCTGAATGAGAAAAAGATTCCCCTAGAACAAGTGCAGTTAATGGCAGGCCACCGTTGGATTTCCTCAACCGCTGAATACAGGTTTACCTCAGATGAAGAAAGACGAGAAATCATTAATAAATACCATCCACTCGAACAATTTCAGTAGTTTTTTGGTTGTCTGAGCCTTCAATATTAGATACTTGCCCTAACAAAATAAGATGAGTTAGAACCCTTCCTAATCGTTTTAATTGTACTTTTATAATATGCTCGCTGAGATTACGTACGAAAAACATTCTAACGGTTACCGTTTCGGCTTCCAAGGCCAAGAGAAGGATGACGAGATTACAGGCGTGACTGGGAGTCATCTTGATTTTGGTGCAAGGGTGTATGATAGTAGAATTGGACGGTTTCTATCATTAGACCCAAAAATGAAAGACTATCCTTTTATGAGTTCTTATTGTTATGCAGCCAATAGTCCTATTTTATTTATTGATGAAAATGGAGAAGGGCCAATAGCCAAGGCTTTAAAAATTATTATGGCACCACTAATGGCTGTTCCAAATATGACAGATATTACAATTGAAACTTATATGTCTGCAGGAGCTAGCGCTGGCTTTAGTACATTTTTTGGTGCTGGGGCATATGCGTCTGAAGGTGTAGCGATAGACCCCAAAGGTAATATCGGTCTTGTCATGAGTTCTGGAGCATATGCAGACTTATTTTCAGCATTTGGAGGTCCAGCCTACAGGGGGGTTGAAGAGGGAAATATAAGTATAGGAGCAGAAGCTTCTGCAAAAGCTGGTTTTAGATATCATAACGTGGGGTCTGTTTTGGATTTAGGAGGTAGAAAGACTGGTTCTGTTGGTCCGTCTATTGATGGAGGATATATTTGGTCAGGTGAAGTTAGTTTTAGCGAAAGCAGTATTGGAACAGCCTTTGGAGTTGGGATTGGTGCTGCCCTTTCTGTGATTGGAGGAGATAATTTTGTTTTAGCAACTAATTTAGATGATCTTGATGTTTTTGAAGATGCATACAATAATGCTTCAGCTTTTGCAAAATCAAGCGGGGGGTCAATGGAAACAAGTGTTGATATGACAGGTAAGAATACATTTACGGTGTCATTTAACATTTTTAAAGATGATAAAAAAGTTAATAGTTTTGAAGGAATTGATTTGAATTTTGATATAGATAAGGGAGCAATTTATACAAATACAGTTGATGATGACAAATAAATATATTCGTCTTATTTTCATATTTATTTCAGTGGTTACTACATCTTGTAATATCTATGAAACAAATGAAATTTTAGAGAAAGGAAATCATATTTTAACTAAGTATAAGGAGAGCTTTAACAACACAAAAAAGGAGTTGGAAACTGTATCTCTTGAGGATTGTTTGATTTATAAGTTAAATACATCTAGGGCTACTGATCGCTTTGTTTTTTCAAAGAGAACATTTAATGAAGATAGTCAATCATTTGTTTTGGATGAGGAGATAAGATTGTCAAAAAGTAAAAAAGCAGCGATAGATAGTAAAATAGCTAAAGATATTTTTCAGGACATTGTGATAGTCAAGAAAAAGTACATGTCTTTCAGACTATCTGAAATACGAGATATTAAAAAAAAGAGAGCTAAGCTTATATACTGTTATGACAAGGAGTCTTTTGTACAGCTATTTGATGGCTCAAAGTTTTATTCGAGTAATGAGAGTAATAAAATATTAGAAAATGAAAATTGGTTTTATTTCTATGATGATAATTGGGTGATTACAACATCAAGTGATATGTTTAAAACATCAAGGAAACTTTGTGAAGATCAATAAAACAAGATATATGTATTCGGGAGTGCATCAAATGGTTACTCCAAAACTCCCACGGTCTCATATTCCCAATTTTCATTATGCTGGGGTGGTGGAAGGAAACTAGAAAAGGTTCTTTATTGTTATGATGGTTGAAGGAAGTGCCTTTATTTACAGATCATAACGGGCTTTATATGCAGATATCTGCATATGCATAAGACCATGTATTTTTCCAGAGGCCGTTTAGAAGCCATTTAAGAGGTCTTAGTTTCAAAATAATAAATATACCCAGCTGGAAAGATGGTGTGAATATGGAGGCTCTATGCGGATTTGATGAGGTTTGTTAAGCACTGGATGAAAAAAGATTGATAATCCAGAGTTATTTTTTTTATTTTCTGGTATTAATATATAATACCAGGGTAACAATTTGATACATTCTGGAACTATGGATGTTGGCATGGTGATCTATTATAGATCATGGTAAGAACAAAATAAGATTGAGGTATTATCTAAATGTGTTAAACACGTTGATAACTAGAGTGGTTGGAATATTACAAGCAAGGAATAAATAATTAAATTTAAGCCATAAGGATAAATATTCATTATTATGACGTTAATTGACTTTTCAAGGGAAGACATTATAAGAGCTGAAAAAGAGGGTAATCATGAAGTCTATACATTTATCATATTCTTAAAAGAACTAGTTGATCATGGTTATTTAGATCATCCTACAGAGATTGGTGTAGCAAAATATATTATTTCAAACGGAACAGAATCATTAACAAGAAGTCAAAGGAAAGTTCTAAAGGAACAGATTATGAAGAAGTTTCCTCAGAATGATTGCGAACTATGTGGAGAGCCTATTCCCTATGATGAGCTATTGGAATCATATGATAATGGTGGATATTGTTCCAGGTGTAAACATAATCTTGATAAAGAAGATTAAATATATGCTTATTATGGAAAAACTACCCTCATTACAAAGGTTCATAAAAATGAAGAAGGTTACTGTACAATGGTCCACAAGAATAATGAATGATAAAGAAACTATTACTAAGTCTAAAAGTAAATATCTAGACTTAGAAGAAGCTGTGTATATGTATGTGTGTGCTTATAAAACTAGGCAAGGTGGTATTGTCTTCTTCCCAAAGCGACCAATATACATTGGGAAATCTTATAAAAGACAAAATGACGAAACAGTTAGAGATCGTATTCTTGAGCATTTTAATGATGATACGGGTAAATGTATTATGAAAAAATGTACAAAGAATTCTTATGTTAAAGTCGGAAAGATAATTCTCGAAGAAATCCAGCAGATATCTCCAAAGGTGATTCAATATGTTGAATGCTGTTTAATTAATAATAACCAGCCATTATGTAATGATAAGCCATGCAAAATAAGCTATACAGGATATGATTTGCAAGTAACCAATATAGGTTCATACAAGCCGCTTAAAGAAGAATCACTCTGTTTTAGAAATTGAGAAAGTAGTATTTAAGGAAATTGAAACATCGACAAATCAAATATCAAGAATGGTAAATAAGAACAAAATAGACAAATTGCTTAAAGAGCTAAAGCTGTCTAATGAGCAAGAAGAAATAATGAAGAGGAATATGGAAATTCCAGTAAAAATTATTGGCATAGGACAGACAGGTGTTGGAAAAACAGAGCTTTTGAAATCTATTTTTCGCATTCAAAAGGAAAAAATTGATGCTGATTCAATGGCTTATGATAGAATCTTAGAGAAATTAGAGACTGGCTCTGTAAAATCTGTAACTAAGGATTTCTTTTCATTCATTGTAACAAGTGAAGAAGGTTTGAAAGTTCAGTTTACTGATGGACCAGGGCTAGGAGAATCAAAAGAGCTGGAAGATAAGTACCTGAAAATGTGGATTGAAGAAATCCCTAAGCATGACATGTTATATTGGGTATTAGATGGTTCTAGTAGAGACATAGGACATATTCAAGAGAACATGAAATATGTACTCGATATGACTGGTTATAGGAATAACCTTGTGGTTGTTCTAAATAAGGTTGATCAGATTTTACTGCCACAAGATCAGGAATTGAAAGGAATGATTGGTTGGGATACAGATTTTAATCAACCAACCAAAAATTTGCTGAAGCTGATAAATCATAGGACAGATGATATTATTGAAAAGCTTATTGATTATGTTTCTTTAACAAAGGACCAGATAGTTATTTGTTCAGCTAGAAAAAGATGGAACCATGGATTGGTGCTTGATAAAATGCTCGAATACTTGCCAGAGGCTGTTAGAATTAAAGCATCATTGAATAGAGAAGTAAAAGACCCGACAGAGCTGATGTCGTTAAAGGGAAAGAAGAAATTATTTAAATAGTCAAACAATGTCATACTGTAGAGGTTGTAGTCGAGATATTGGTAGTAGCGATAATACATATTGTTCAAATTGCGAAAGAGATATCGTAAATAGATCAAGGGAATGCGTGAGAAGCGCTGATTATAATGAACGTCAAAGAATGGAAAGAGATAAAGACTATGCTTATAGCTGGATTCAAGATGCTATTGGCTGGATATCTGCGTTATGGGGCATCTTATCAAAGGTTTTCTCTGGTGGCGGGTGTTATATCACCTCAGCGATAGTCGATTATAAGGGATTAGAGGATAATTGTAACTACATGGCCTCATTCAGGAAATTACGAGAAGAAATGTTAAATTGTGATTATGAAAAAATATCAAAGGAACTGGAACAATATTACATCATTAGTCAGATTCTTGTGGGATGGATAAACTCAAGAAAAGACCAAAAACAAATTTTCGAATTCATAGATAGATATTTAATAAATGTGGTGAAATGCATAGAAGATGAGAAATATCAGACAGCCTATGATATTTTTAAAAATGAAACGCTTAATCTTCGTTATTGTGTAATTCTTGAAAAACATTTACAGAATTGATAATCTGTTATAAATAAATATAGATAACTATTATAGTTATTAATGAAAACAAACTGATAAAGCCAACTGATAATCTGAGCATACGAAATTTGTGTCGGTAATGTGCTAGAGGAGTTTTAACTTTTAAATCATTGATATGTATATAGATTATAATACCTGGGAAACATTTGAATACAAGCTATCTACATTAAGACTTGATATTAAAAACCCCCGAGTTCGCTTTACTGGAAATGCATTAAACCAGACCCAGATTATGCAGTTCCTAATTGAAAATGAGAAGGTATATGACCTTGCAAAAAAAATTTCTGAAGAAGGATACTTTGTAGGGGAAGAACCTATTATTTGTATTGAAGGTAACAAGAAAATTGTATTGGAAGGAAATCGCAGAACTGCTGCATTAAAGCTTTTAAAAGAGCCAAAGAAGTATTTAACTGCAGCTAAGGCAAATACATTAATTAAAAATTGTATTGAAAATGGCTTTCAGGTAGATAGAAAATTAAAATGCTGGATTGCTCCAAATAGGCTAATGGCAAACCCAATAATTTATGAAAGACATAATGGCTATACGTTGCATAAGTGGAAAACTGGCAATCAATATTCTTTTGTTGCTGAGATGTATTATGAAGATGGACTTTCAATTGAAGATATTTGTGATGTGTTAAATGAAACAAGAGCGAGAGTAGTAAGACCACTGAAAGCTTACAACTTATTTTATGAAGGGAAAGAGATTTTAGCAAGCTGTGATAATATTATTTTGGAGGTTGGAGATTTTGAGTTTACAAATTTGGAAAGATTATACACGTATGAAGATGCAAGGAAAATAATAGGTGTTGAGTTTTCCCAGGACAATGGAGAATTAAATATTACCCTACCAAGACCTGAGTTCGAGAAAAGAATCCGTGTTGTTTTCAAAAGATTGATTGATGCGGAGGGATTTTCACGAGAGTTTAACAAGGAAGAGGATAAAAAGAAATTTGTTAGTGAGTTAGAGAATCATTCAGATTTTGATTTTTCCATACAAGAACAAGATTCTGCAACTGTTAGCAGAACAAAAGAGAATAGAGCAAGCCTTGATCAAGAAAAAGCAAAGACAACAACAAGAAGAAGGAGAAGATCAAAAAAACAGTTTCAACAATTTATCATTGATAGAGAAATAGAAATAGTTTTTGACAATGACAAGTTAGATAGTTTGTTTACTGAGCTAAAAAATCTTCCAATAGATAAAAAATATTCGTTTGCTATTCTATTAAGGACTTATCTTGAGCAAGTTCTTTATTACTATATTGAGACTAAATCCTTATTGGATGATACTGGAACTAAAAGCAATGAAGAAAGGAGAAAGAATGGGCTTACGAAAGTGAATACACTAATTGCTCATATAAAAGGAAAGTACAAGGTTTCAGAAGAAATAGACCCAGAGCCAATCATGAGTATCTTGAAGTTTAATATTGATAAAGAATATGTTTCTGGTTTGAAGGTTATGCTTGATTATATTATTAAAAATGAGCTAGATGATCATTTTGACCCAGTAACACTAAAAAATATCAAGCATTTTATTGAAAGAATAAAGGATGGGTTAGATTTAGCAGTTCATAATCTAAAAACATTAATTGATGTAGAACATAATAAAAGAGCTTGGGAACATTTGCTACCTTTGTTCCAAGTATTTAGTAATAATATTTTAATTGAAGAAGAATAGTGTTTTATTCACCATTGAGATATCCTGGGGGCAAAAACAAACTTGCTGCATTTCTTGCAAGAATCTGTATTGATAACCAGATCACTGGCCACTATGTTGAGCCTTACGCAGGCGGAGCTTCTGTTGCTTTGTTCTTATTACTCGAAGGTTTTGTTGAGAAAATTACAATAAATGATATTGACAGGTCCATTTATGCATTTTGGTATTCTGCTCTATATCGTTCCGATGAATTAATAAAACTAATATTTGAAACAGAGATAACAGTTGAGCAATGGTACAAGCAGAAGGAAGTACAAAAGAAGAAAAAACATGTTGATATATTGGAGCTGGGGTTTTCTACATTATATCTTAACAGGACTAACAGGTCTGGCATTCTAAGATCAGGTTGTATCGGAGGACTTGAGCAAAAAGGAGAGTATTTAATTGATTGTAGATTTAATAAGCAAGATATTATTAATCGAATTATTAAAATTCGTGATAAGAAAGAAAGAATTAGGTTATTCAAATGGGATGCGATTAGGCTTATCGACAAAATTGAAAATGAGGCTGAAAATACTAATACAATTTTCTATTTCGACCCCCCATATTATCTAAAAGGAGATTCCTTGTACGTGAACCATTGCAAGCATAAAGACCACGAGGTTGTTGGCAATAGGATTAAAAGAATCCGCAATTTAAAATGGATTGTATCTTATGATAATGTCCCAGAAATAAGATCAATTTATAGTGGTTTTTATACCAAGGAATATTCGTTCAAACATACTGCATTCAAACCTGTAACTGGTCAAGAGGCATTATTTTTTAGCCAAAATCTTGACCTGCCTCAAGTACAGAACTGGAATCCATTGCAGTTTAGATTTAATAGAAAAACATCAAGCATTAAATATAAGCAGTCAGTAAGAAAATCTGTATGAGAATATTTATTCCCCTACTTTGGTTTATTGTGGCAATACTTGGGATTACAGGCTTTGTGGTAATGTTATTTATTATTTTTAATCCTGGATTTCAATATGTCGACTCGGCCTATACAATAAATAATGATATTGCTTCTAGTTTTGGTAGTTATTTTGGTGGGTTTATAGGTACTATATTCGCATTTATTAGCACTTTGCTAATTGTTATTACACTTCTTAAACAAAATTTGGAAAATCGAAAAAAGCAGACTGAAAGCAATTTCTTCAAAATGCTTGATTATCATAATGAAAATGTCAAACAGCTGGATGTATATCATATTATTGAAGGCAAAGAAGGAGGAAAAGGCAAGAGAGCTTTCATTATTTTTAAAATGCAAATAAGGGAGCTGATTAAAATCCTAAATGAAATAAATACAAATTTTAATTTTAATCTCTCAAAAATTGAAATTGCAGATATTGCATATATTTCTTTCTATTATGGGATTGACGATGAATGGAGTGTGTTTTCTATTGAGAAGCTTAATCAATATGAAAGAAAAGAGGAAATATTCACTGCGATAAAAGAGAAAGTGGAAATTAACGATAAAAAAATTGGAAGGACAAACCAGACAAGTGTTAGCAGTTATTATCGGAACTTATATAATGCTGTAAAATTAATAGATGAGGACAAATCCTTTACAAAAAGAGAGAAAAAGAAATATATTAAAATATTAAGAGCTCAACTATCAAATCCTGAGCTGTACGTATTCTTTTTTAATATTCTGTCTCGTTTTGGAACAAAGTGGCGAGATAAAGATTATATCACTAAATATGGGTTGTTAACTAATATCCCGTTAGGATATACGGAGGATTATAATCCTAAGGATTTCTTTCAAATTAAGTATGAAGAAGATGAACTATAAATAATTTCATTTGGTCTCATTACTTAAAATTCATTCAGATTACCCCCTGTTCCACCTATTCGCATACTCCCTAAGCCCCTTCAGTGCCTGATTTATCGAATACATACCTGTGAACTTTTCAGGCTCAAATGGGCCACCCAACCACTCTATGAATTCTTCTCTTTCGGGATGGTCTTTATCTTTCATTGCTGCAACAAGTTCTTCATAACCACCAATACCCCCACAGTCTTCAGGTGGACAAGCTCTTTCGCCTGCCTCTAAAACGGGGTAGGGTTTAAATTTAGTTGTCTCAAATATTTTCTCAACGCTGATCTTGTGTAGCCAGCAATCTCCAAAGTCATATTCATACAAAATTTCATCTCCTTCTTTTTTCAGAAAATGCTTAACACATACCTCTTGGTCGTCCTGGACCAAAGAATCTTCCAGAAGCTCTGGATATCCAATTCGAAATTCACCTTTTTTGAATTCCCAAAGGTGGTAATTCTGCCAACCCATTACTATCTGTATCACATGATGTAGGTAGTGAAAATTAAGATTTTCCGAAACCAGAATCCTTCTCCAAATGGTTGGCTTGATGCCTTCAAGAGCAATAGTTAGCTGATATAATTTCATTGTGTAATAGCGCAAATTATTAATGCTCCAAATTTAGCCATAATTAGCAACAAATAGAGGAGAAACTATTACGAATAATAACGGGTCATTTAAGCATTTAGCCACCAGATCACCATAGAAATTATTTAGGAGTTTTTGGAGGCTTCGGCCCAGAAGGGGAACTGGAAACTGAATCCCACCGACAGAATAAGGCTTCTTTTTACCTTTTAATTTTTGTTCTTTTTTTCTTTGAGAAACATCTTTATTTTTCTTTAAATAATCGGTCATAATTTTTATTTATCGTTTTTCTTTGCTCTTCTGAATCTTCCACGCGATACATCTCCACTGAGCTTGGCCATTTCTGGCCAGAAAGCAACATTACATCTTCTGTTGGAATCTTTCGAACATTTAGCCAGTAAGAGATTACACTCATTCTGATTCTTTGGGGATTCAGATTTCTGTCTGGGAAGAGTGACTTCAGGGGCTCTATCATTGCAAAGATCGCGTGATTACTGGTTATTTTCATATCTGTGCAATGGCGTGAATGTAAAAGACATCGCCCTATTGAAATACAAAAACATTGGTGGAGAAACAATTGTTTTTATCCGTGCCAAAACTGAAAGAACTTCAAGAAGT
>PKSZ01000675.1 GCA_002869425.1 Marinilabiliales bacterium | reverse complement strand
GCAAAGTATTTTAATGTGCAAAGCATTCCAAGGTATATTTTGATTGACAAACATGGAGCAATAGTGAACAGGAATGCAATTCGACCATCTGACCCAAGTTTACTGGATAAATTGATTAAGCTTTCCGAAGAATAAATGTTAAAAAAAATTAAATATAAGCTGTACAACTTATTCCTTTGGTTGTTTGTCTTTTAAAAAACGGAAAAAGAATTTACTTTTGATCAAAGAATAAAAACAATTAAATATTCCAGGCAATGAAACAAATTAAGTACATATTACCTGCTTTGCTGTTAATAATAGCAGTGAGTTCTTTTACGCTTCATTCTCCGGACAAAGGAAATAAGAAAAAGGGGAAAGGGCACGAAATTACAGTGCAGATACATCATCTTAACGATTCGGTTTGTTATTTGTACCATCATTACGGTGACAAACAAAGAGGAGTGGATACTGTTCAGATAGGTAAAGATGGATTGTGTGTGTTTAAGGGAGATGAGCCTTTGCCCGGTGGTATTTATATCGTTTATGTGCCTGATAAAGTTTACTTTGAGATGATTGTAAATGAGCAAAATTTCTCAATTGAAACAGATACAGGTGATTTTATCAGCAATATGAAAATCTCAGGTTCTAAGGAAAATGAGGTTTTTAATAAGTATCAGAAATTTAGGAAACAGCAATTTGAAAAATCAAAAGCACTGAAAGAAAGGCTGGATAAAAATAAAAGCAATAAGGACTCAACCAAAGTACTGAATGATTTGATGAAAAAGTTAAGCGAGGATACCGAAGAGTATACGGTGAAGCTTTTTGATGACAATCCTGATTTGTTTTTTACCAAGGTAATGAACATGACCAAGCCGATTGATATTCCAGATCCTCCAAAGGATGAAGATGGAAATATAATCGATTCGATGTTTCAATTGCGTTATCATCAGAAACATTTCTTTGATAATATAGATTTTTCTGATGACAGGATATTAAGAACACCTATATATCAGCAAAAAATTAATGATTACTTAAAGCTTTTAACAAGTCCACATCCAGATTCAGTAATTCGTTCCATTGATTTTATTCTGGATAAAGCCAGGGCTAATGAAGAGGTTTTCAGATATACATTAGCATCTTTATATAATAAATACAATACATCAAAAATCATGGGATATGATGCGGTTTTTGTACATATTTCAGAAAAGTATTATTTGTCTGGAGATGCACCATGGGCTGATTCCACATTCATAAAAGAAATAGCAGACAGAATAAGGGAAATATCGCCAACTCTTATTGGTGAAAAGGCTAAAAATATAACATTGGTGGATACTTTAATGAGACGAATCCCACTGTATTCTGTCAATGCGAAATACACAATCTTGTTTTTTTATGAACCGGATTGTGGACATTGTAAGAAAGCTACAACAAAAGTACTGGATGTATACCACGAGTTTCAGCAATATGGAGTTGAAGTATATGGAGTATGCACGAAAACGGATATTGATGAATGGAAAGAATTTATTATTGACTTTGGTACCGATTGGATAAATGTAGCAGATCCATATCATCAAAGTAATTTTAGAAATTTATATGATGTAAGAAGTACTCCAATATTATACTTATTGGACGAGGATAAAGTAATTATTGCAAAAAGACTGGGTCCAGAACAAATGCGCAAACTGCTGGCCAGAAAACTAGGAATAGAACTTCCTGATGAAGAAATAGAGGATGATACAGGTGGGAAAGAAAAGGAAGATTGATATATGAGAGAAAGGCATTCTAATCAGGATGCCTTTTTTTTATCTGCAGTGGAAGCCAGAATGTTTTTCACGGGTCTGAATTTACTTCGTATTGTTTTCCATTGATTCGGGTTTTCCTGCAATAAATGTATGATTGTTTTCCTGTGATTTTTTAATGAATCACTTATTGCGGCAGGTGAAACGGGAGGAGAGCAGTACTTACCAATGTTATTTCCTGTAAGTGGAAGTTCGTCTCTAATTGCCATTAAGGCTGCTTGTTCATATCGGTCTAGAAAAACTTTTGTACGCAAAATTTTATCACTGTGCTCAATGGTTGTTTTATGCTTTTTATTAATACTTTCTGTAATGATATCTACATCCTGGATTTCAATTTTTGTATTTTGATCCATGTTTCCTGCCATTGCAATTGTAACTGCATTTTCAATAAGTTTTTCCAGTTTATCAGTAGACCAGTTGTACTGTGTCAATTTTTGAATAGCACTTTTTGAAAGACTGATATCTAGCTGGTATTTGTCTGCGATTTCAAAAATTATTCGAGAACAAGTATCCAGTACATTCTGGCTATAACTTTCTTTAAGTTGTTGTAATTCCTGCTGAAGTGCCAGTTCTTTCTGTTTTTGCAATTTTTTAGATTCATTCAGTAGCTTCATAATTTCATTATCACTTTTATGTTG
>PKSZ01000534.1 GCA_002869425.1 Marinilabiliales bacterium | reverse complement strand
CCTACAGAAAAAGAGACATATTACTGGGCGATGATGATCTGAATTACATTCAGCCTTTCGAGACAAGATTAGTACTGGAAGATGATCTCAATGATTTCTTTAATAAATGCAAAGCCGAAATCAACAAGAAAAGAAAGATTGTCAGAAATCTGACCTTTGTGTCTGTAGTGGTTTTTGTGCTTGTTTTAGGGATTGTCGCATGGTATATGAATAAACAAATGCTACACCTGGAAGGAAAGGGGCATGCTATTGAAGCCTTATCACAATTTAACACTGTTGCGGATAAAGCAAGATTATGCAATTTAGCATCTAGGCTAACTGATCATGGATATGTGAAGGGAGCGCAGTATCAGATTTTCAATGAAATCCTTTGCGACAGTGTAAATGTGGACACTTTCAGCATGGGAATAAGAAAAGATTTTCATAAAGAGATCATTTGGGAAGGACATAATATATACTTATACAGACACTTATCGGAAGGAAGAATATTTGCTTATTCTCAGGATTCTACTGTTTCAATATGGAATAATAAACAGAAGAAAATAATTGAATACAAGATAAATTCAGCACCATTAAAGAAAGTTGTCTTTTCTAAAGATGAAAATTTATTTGCTGGCTGGTCCATAGATACATTGCTCAATATATACAACATAAATGGCGATAGTATTGCTTCATTTAAAATGGAAAGTCAGTCTGCATTTGGACAAAACCTTTTTGATTTTATTGGATCAGACAAGCTGGCGTTTCTTTCAGATCAGAATACTTTGTCAATAGCTGATCTTAAAAAGGGTAATGTACAAAAGATAACATCAGATCTGAGTATCCAGAGTATCGCTGCATCACCAGATGAGAAATTCATTTGTTCTGCAAACCACGATGGTAGTATTAATGTGTGGTATTACAATAATGTAAAAGAAGAATTCAGTGATTACAACCAATTCAAACTGCATACAGATACAGTTTGGAGTGTTGTCTTTGCATCTAACAGCAGATACATACTTTCTGTTTCAGCCAGTAGTGAGATACTGTTTGCTACAATTAATGGAGAACCGTATCTCAAAAATTGGTCATTTGAGCTGAATAACAGGACATTGAATTTAAAGAAAGGATGTGTCAAATTTACAAACAATGACAAGAATATTATATGTACAGCTTATAATTATCCTGACGGTGAACACAAGACTGCAATGCATGCATTCACAGGTCCCCCAAAAGATATGATATGGGCAGGTTCGTATTGGTTATTTGAGGATATGGTTTTTTCTCCTGATAATAACTTATTTGCTGTGAAAATTTTTAATAACAACAAATATTCTCTGGCAGATGGAGAAAACTTTGCACCTATCATGACTATTGAGGGTAGGTTACCTCAGTTCACACCAAATACAGAATATCTTACAACGGTTGTTGGTAATAAAATTCAATACTATTATGTGAACCAGAAAATTATAGCCGAGAGGCTTAGTGTAATACCTACTAGACTGAACTAGCTTACATAGAAATTCCTTCAAGATCGAATAATTCCACAGGTTCATCCATTGTCCAGTGAGTGGTTCCTTNCATAAGTATCATTAAATACATAGTATAATACGTTAAAAGAGAAAACAAAGACCATAGGAATTAAGATACCTCTGTAAAAGACTTTTCTTTCAATACCACTCCACTTTACAAAATTTGCATTGGGCAATGTAAAAGTCAATGCAAAAACAGATATAATGAACAACATGCTTCCCACACTGCTTATTGCAGTTCCACCAGGCCAGTGCTGAAACTTAAACATGATACCATAAGTAACAATAAAAAGCACTATGGAGTTCGCTAAGCCAAACCAACGCAGAAATTTGTTATCCTTCATGGTCGAAAGTATCCTGGACCCAATAAAAACAGAATTTAACCCCAAAAGACCATAGCCGGTTATGATTAGTACACCTGCTCCCGGATAGTGAAAAACTTTTAATACAAAACCAATAATAGCAAACAGAATAAACAAATTAATCCAGTTATAATAAGCCCTGGTGTAAAAACTTGTAATCACAGATATCAATATTATTGAGATGATAACCGTGGGAATTGCTATGATTCCCATGATTTCTGACATTTCGTTTGTAATACCTGCAATATCTAAAACAGCCATAGTAAGACTCACTACCAGAAATCCAATGCAGATAATCCAAAGGATTTTTTTGGTCTTTTTTCGCTGAATTTCTTTTCTGTTTAGCTTCTCTTGATCCATAATAGCGTTTTGTTTACTTTTCTATAAGCTTTTTCCGAGTTTAAATTTAATAAAAATCAATAGAAAATCACATAATTTGCTGTTTTTCAGGACGAATAAAAATATTTTTTTAACTTGCATACAGTAAGTTATAGCCCAAGAAAACAACCAAAATGAACAGCCCATCAAGATTCGGCATCGTACAAACATCAGTAATGTTAATAGTTTCTTGTATACTCGACTCATTTTGTTATATTTGGAATAATTAGAATAAATTCGAATGATTTCAAGACAAAAGTATATAGAAAGAATACAAGCATATATAGATAAACCGGTAATAAAAGTAATAACCGGTATCAGACGGTGCGGGAAAAGCACTTTTATGAGAATACTTGTAAATCAATTAATAGAAAAAGGTGTTAAGTCTGAAAACATAGTGCTTATTAAAAAGGATTCTCTGGACTTTGAGTTTATCAAAGACTATAATGATCTTCATTTGTATGTAAAACAACAATTGAAAGGTAAAAA
Organism: Marinilabiliales bacterium; assembly: GCA_002869425.1. Taxonomy (GTDB): domain Bacteria; phylum Bacteroidota; class Bacteroidia; order Bacteroidales; family BM523; genus BM523. Next base: position 1,238 of record PKSZ01000534.1, on the reverse strand, counting down.
GGGACCAAAATATATTTTCATAGACGAGGTACAGGAAGTGTCTAACTGGGAAAAGGCAGTAGCAGGTTTTCTTGCAGATAATATGGGCGATATATACATAAGTGGCTCAAATGCAAGAATGCTTTCATCTGAGCTTTCAACTTTATTATCAGGCAGATATATTGAGTTTAATATGTTTACGCTTACTTTTTCAGAATTTCTCTCATTCAGGAAAAAAGGGGAAGATCAATCAGAGTCGGAATTCAAGTTGTATATGAAATATGGCGGATTCCCCGGTTTGCATCACATAGAATTAAATGACGAGTTTATCAATCAATATCTAAATGCCATCTACAATACCGTCTTATTAAAAGATGTTGTTGCAAGAAATCAGGTAAGAGATGTTGCTTTGCTCGAAAAAGTATTTAGATATATTGCAGACAATTGTGGCAATATCACTACAGCAAAAAGTATCAGTAATTATATTAAATCGCAACATTTAAAGTGTTCGGTTGATACTATTCAGAATTATATTTCATGGTTAACTGATGCAAATATTATACATAAGGTAAATCGTTATGATATAAAGGGTAAAAGACAACTTGAAATATATGAAAAGTATTTCATGGGAGATATTGGATTTCTTTTTAGCACCATTGGAAATAAAGTGGAAGACATTTCGGGAAAACTTGAGAATATTGTTTACTTAGAATTGATTAGTAGAGGTTATTCTGTTCAGATTGGGAAATTATACGATAAAGAAATAGACTTTATTGCTACAAAAAATAACAAAAAAACATACATACAAGTTTGCTATTTATTAAACGATCAAAAAGTAATTGATCGTGAATTTGGAGTTTTTAACTCAGTTAAAGATAATTATGAAAAGCTGGTATTATCATTAGATAAATATTCCGGCTATGATTATGAAGGAATTCAATGGATGAATCTCTTAGATTTTCTTTTAGAAAATAATTCATTAAATTAAAGAATTGCGTGCATGTATGGCATTTAATATAAACCAATTATGAAAAGTCAGCCCTCACTCGTCCTCTTTCGTAACAAGGATGTGAGGAATAATTAAAAATAGAAAAATGAACTCACCCTTCAAGTTCTTAGATAGCTTCGACAAAAACGATAAAGACATTTTCTTTGGTCGTGAACGTGAAACAGAAGAACTATACCAAAAGATATTTGAAAGTAAGATATTGCTTGTCTACGGCGTCTCCGGAACCGGAAAAAGTTCACTGATCCATTGT
>PKSZ01000535.1 GCA_002869425.1 Marinilabiliales bacterium | reverse complement strand
TGTATTGTTACACAAAAAGTCGTTCCTGTTCCCGGTCGGCTTGAAATGTTTATTTTGCCGCCCATCGCTTCCACGGTATTGTGTGCAATCGCCAATCCCAAACCCGTTCCACCATATTGTCTGGTTGTACTTGAATCTGCCTGATCAAAACTATGGAATATCTTATTTAACTTTGCCTTTTCGATTCCAATACCTGTATCAGCCACTTTAAAAGTTAACCTAATTGAATTTTTTAAAAACTCAGCCTCGATCTTCAGCTCAACCTGTCCTTCATGTGTAAACTTTATTGCATTATCAATAAGATTATACAAAATCTGATTCAAACGTACAGGATCCCCAATAATTACGAGATTATCCTTTTCATAAGGATTATTGATTGAGAACTTCAGTCTCTTTTCATATGCTTTATGAAAATAGATATTATAGATTGATTTCAGATTTTCATTTAATTGAAAAGGTATTTTTTCCAGATCAAGTCTTCCCGATCGAATCTTAGAAAAATCAAGAATATCATTTATTAGTGTAATCAGACTTTTTGAAGATTTCCTTATGGAGTCTAAAAATTGCTTTTGATTTTCAGCCAAAGGTGTGTTCGAAAGCAATTCACTCATGCCAAGAATAGCATTCATAGGAGTTCTGATCTCATGGCTAATATTGGCAAGAAATAGCTCCTGTGCCTTTTGTGATTGCTCTGCCTTTTCTTTAGCGCTTTTCAATTCGTCTTCAACCTTTTTCATGCTTCTTAAATCCTTAATAAAAGCAGTAAAAATAAGCTCTCCATTTATTTCAGAATCATTCAATGTTAGCATTATGGGTATCTTTTCTCCCGACTTTGTCTGTAATTGAACTTCCCTTCCAATTCCTATTACCTTCGCCTCTTTTGTTTCAATAAAATTTTTAAGATACTGATCATGACGTTTACTATGATATGCCGGCATAAGTATGCTTACATTCTCACCTATAACTTCTGATTTTTGATAACCCCATAATGCCTCTGCTGCAAGATTAAAAAACTCGACAATCCCATTCCGGTTAATAATAACCACTGCATCCACACATGTTTCAAGAATTACATGAAAATTACTTTTCTCAAGATCCAAATGGCTATTAAATTCTTTGTCCATAATTTACTTTATGAAATGCTATCAAAACTTTTTTACGTAAAAATGGCAGTAAGGTTTTGTTCCATTATTTTGATAATAATCCTGATGATAATTCTCTGCTTTCCAAAAATTATCAGCCTTTGTAATTTCAGTAACAACTTCGTGTCCTTTCTTTTTAAGAATATCAGAAAGTTCTTCCGCTATCTCTTTTTGCTGTTCATTTACAAAAAAAATAACAGACCTGTATTGTGTTCCAATATCTGGTCCCTGCCTGTTTAATTGCCCCGGATCATGTGTCTCGAAAAATAATTTGACCAAACCTTCATAAGTACACTGCTTCGGGTTATAAGTTACCTGTACCGTTTCAGCATGTCCGGTTTTACCCGAACAAACTTCTTTATAAGTAGGATTTTTTTTGATTCCTCCCATATAACCAACAGTGGTTGACAAAACACCATCAACTTTCTGCATATAATATTCTGTACCCCAAAAACAGCCCGATGCAAAATATGCTGTATCAGTTATCTCATTATCAGCTACAAATTTCAAACTAACAGAATTTACACAATGACGGGTATTCTTTTGCGTAAAACCCTCTCCCTTGAAAACATGCCCTAAATGAGCTCCACATGTTGAACATACAATCTCCGTTCGCATACCATCTGCATCTGGAACTTTGGTAACAGCTCCTTCAATTTAATCATCAAAACTGGGCCAGCCACAACCAGAATCAAACTTGGAAGAAGATACGTACAAAGGCGTATTGCACAATTTACAGTGGTATGTACCCTTTTTGTTATGTTTATTGTACTTTCCTGTAAATGGTTTTTCGGTAGCCTTATAAAGAATTACATTTTTTTCAAGCTGACTAAATTCATTGACTTTATCCTTGTATTGCTTTTTCATATTTTCCTCCTGCGAACAAGCAGTAATTACCAACATCAATAAAATTATAAAAACACAATTTTTCATTGGATATATCAACTGTCTTTTTGAGCAACAAGCCTGATAGTCTCAGCACGCCCATTATGTCCATATCCTTCCGACAGAAAAACTGCATCCTCCTCAATTTTAAGAAAACTTAAAGTTTCAAAGTCTCTTTTTAAATACTCAAGAGAATAAAGCAATTTCATATTTTGCGGCCCGCCTGTTTTATTACCTAGCTGTTTTTGAGAAAAAACCTCCATTATCAGTTTACCTCCAGGCTTCAAACAAGAAACAATTGAAGCATGTACTTTTTTTCTTACTTCTTCCGGCAGATGTAAAAAGACAATACCAACAGCATCGTATTTATTCTGTCCAAAAGTGTAATTGCTNTGTAATTGCTTAAATCTGATATTTCATAATTTAGCGCAACACCTTGCTGCTCTGCAAGCATTAAAGCCTTTGATCTTGCTACACGGCTTTCATCAACAGCAGTTACCTGCCATCTTTTTGATGCTGCATAAACAGCATTACGTCCCTCTCCCTCTGCTGGCATTAAAAGCTTACCAGGGTTCAATACATCTAATTCGGCAGAAAAAAATTTATTGGGGCTTTGTCCATAAACATAATCAGGAACATCGAATCGTTCATCCCACTTTGTAGCCATAAGTTTCTCTTTTAACCAAATATAACCACAAAGACGATGCAAAGCTTCTTTTATGGGTTAGTTTTAGTTAAATCCACAGTAATAAATTTAGATTACAGTTAACAAGATCCACCATACACCCACAAGAATTGCAGCCACACCGCCTACCAACCGAAGAATGCCAAATGATTTTGTTTTCTCGTTTACTGCACTCCGATCGGCAATAATACCCAAAATTAAAGCATAGATAAGCATTGCAAGGATAGTTCCCGCAGCAAAACCAGAAAGGTATAATACAGATGAACTTGTATCGGGAAGTGCCAATGATGGCAGCATAGCAATTATATGACTAACACCTGCAACACCGTGAACAATACCAATAACCATTGCTGTAAAAATATTTTGCTTGTAATAGTTTTGATGTGTGTGCGTATGGCTATGTTCCTTTCCGTGTTCATGAGAATGAATATGAACATCACCATTATGTGCATGTGGATGAGAATGTTGCCCTATTTTTCTTTGGGATTTTATTACCCTTAAAACAGACCAGACACCAATGGCTATCAATAAAAATCCAACCAATTGCTCACCATAAGCAGAAATAAT
>PKSZ01000345.1 GCA_002869425.1 Marinilabiliales bacterium | reverse complement strand
GTAATAGTCTTTTGCTACAGTAATTGTACCACTAACATTGCAATAAGATTTGTTACTCTCACTATTGGTCCAGCTCTTTACGTTAACCCATCCTGTTGACTAACGGAACGTTTTTTATTAAATATACAAAGTTTAACAAACAGCGCCTTATCCCAATGTCCGATAGTTTGTTACAACGATGCAGGCATATTATGTCGATGTTGTTATGGCAACTCAGGATAATGAATTTTTCTTTCCATCGCCGTACGGAGGGTGTTTTGACACAAAGACAGTTTATGACTGGTTCAGGGATATTTTGTGGAAAGCAGGCATCTCTCATACTGGGAAGGGACCACGCTTACATGATGTCCGGCATGTTTATGCAATTACTTGTTTAAAAAATTGGATTCGCCAGGGTAGAGACTTAACCAACTGTCTTCCGTACTTGTCAGTTTATCTTGGCCATGAAGATATTCGTGGCAGCCAAAGATACCTCCGACTTACATCCGAATTATATCCAGATATCGTAAGTACAATCGAATCCGACTGCAACTGGATGATTCCGGAGGTAAAACAAGATGAAGCAGACTAATTTTGCCAGGGTTACAACAAAGTATTTTTCGGATTTTCTTTCTGGACAGCGAAATGTTAGTCCGAATACAATAAAATCCTACAGAAACACATTTCGACAGCTGCTTACATATATGCGTGATGAAAAGCGTATCCCCCCGGAGAAGATTGAGTTCAAGGATATTAGAGCCGAAACAATTGTTGAGTTTCTTTCATGGTTAGAAAAAAATAAGCAAATTAGCATCAGTACCAGAAATCAGCGACTTGCCGCAATACATGGCTTTTACAGGTACGCGCAGGCAGAATATCCCGATAATCTATTTGAGGCGCAAAAAATACTTAATATCCCATTTAAAAAGAAACCTCGACCAGCCGTCAGTTACCTGACTAAAGAAGAAATGAAAGTACTTCTTGACCAACCGGATGTTCGAAATCGCAGAGGCCGCCGGGACCTTGCGTTAATGGCAATTTTATATGACACCGGAGCTCGCGTTCAGGAATTAATTGACCTTTGTGTAAAAGATATTAGGCTTCATCCTCCCGCAACAGTTACCTTGACAGGGAAAGGCAGCAAGACCAGAATTGTGCCAATTATGGGTAATACAGTACAATTGATATCCAGATATATGGACGACTTTAATCTCAAGTGTAACGGCAGACAACAGTCTCCTTTTTTCTTTAATAGTAGGGGTGAAAAGTTTACTCGGCCCGGAATCTGCTATATTTTGAAGAAGCATTTTAATCAAGCGAAAAAACTCAATCCGGGAATTATGCTATCTAATAGTATCCATCCGCATATGTTTCGCCATACAAAAGCCGTTCATATGTTGGAATCTGGCATAAACCTTATTTATATTAGAGATTTTTTGGGGCATGTAAGCATTACAACAACTGAAATATATTTAAAGGCAGAAACTGAATTAAAGCGCTCTGTCCTTGAACAGAGTTACCCGGATGTGGTGACACAGGATATCCCCGAATGGAAAGAAGATACAGAATTGCTCCAGTGGTTAAATGACTTCTGCCGCCAGTTGTAATATTATCGAAAGAAATTGAGGCTACATTCATTGATTTATATGAATTACAGCCTCATTTCTTTCGATAAAGAAACACTTTCGATAATTTCCATTATCGCAATTTTTCGATAAAGGCAAGTCACATTTGTCCGTAGGATTAGGCATCAAAGCCTGTTACGCTGGATTTAACGTTAAATTTTACACAGCCACAAACCTTGCAAACGAACTTGCGGAGGCAGTACAGTTCCACCGGTTATCCAAACTGGAAAAAGGCCTGGCAAAAATTGACTTATTGATCATAGATGAACTTTCCTACCTTACTTTTAACCGTTACCAATCCGAGATGCTTTTTCAGGTAATATCAGAACGTTCTGAAAGGGCGAGTATTATTGTTACTACTAATCTTGAGTTTTCTAGATGGACAGAGTTATTTGAAAATGAAATCATGGTTGCAGCTTTAATTGACAGGGTGACATTCCGCTCACATATACTGAATATGAATGTCCAAGAGTCTTACCGCTTAGAACAGACATTATCAAAAGAAAACGAGATTGAAGAAGATCATTCAACAGATTGATTGGTTATATCACGTCTATGTGGCAGGGTAATGAATAGGGATCTGATAAAAACCATATGCAGTTGCAATACTTTCCTGGCCGGCCCAATTTATTAAGGCCAACAAAAAAGGTGTGAGAATGACACAGCGTCGTCTAAACAAGTATCCCATTTGATCGGGTGAGAAAGCAGTACAAAACCTGGTGACTTGTCGATGACGGGAAATTCGCCGGTAAGTACAGGCTTTCCGGTCAGCGGGTCAGGTACCCATATTTATAAAACTATCTGTACCGGCCCGGCAAACCCGGTCAGGG
>PKSZ01000629.1 GCA_002869425.1 Marinilabiliales bacterium | reverse complement strand
GCTTATCTTCTTCTTGCTGCTTTTTCTTTTCTTCTTCCAGTTTGGCAATTCGTTCCTGCTCCAGCTTTTGTTGCTTGAGTTCTTCGGCGCGTTTAGCTTCTTCTTGCTGCTTTTTCTTCTCTTCTTCCAGTTTTGCAATTTGTTCCTGTTCCAGCTTTTGTTGCTTGAGTTCTTCAGCACGTTTTGCCTCTTCTTCAAGTTTGGACTTTTCAACCGCAAGCACTTCTCTTTGTTTAAGTGTTTCGGAGTCGGGTTTGAAGTTTATTAGACTGAAAAGTTTTGATCGATCGGTAATGTGGGCAGCAGCCAGTTTTAATTGATTTTCATATTTTATATTCCCACTATTGTGAAGACCTTTAACGAGTAACATTCGTGCAGTTTGAAAATATGGAAACTCTTCAAGTAATTCCATAAGTTCTTTATTTGCCTCATCATTTAGCAAATCAGGTTCTTCAAGATATTCTATGAATTGTGTTTTATTCATATTACCAATTGGCTACCGCTGCATTAAAAATGTCTTCTGTGAGTTGTTGTACAATTTCTGCGATGAGTTGTTCTTCAACAGATTCAAGGTTTTCATTACTATCATAATCTGCAAAGGCAGAAAAGGTTTTATCGAAGTTTTGTTTTTCGTCTTTAATATTGATGAATTTTACTTTTACTGTAACCGTTAATCTGTTTAATGCAGCTACTTCGTCACCCTGAATAGCCATAGGTCTGGTATTGTACCCAGTAATCGCACCGCTAAATTGCAGATCTCCATTTCCTTCAGTCATTTCAAGGTTAGTCTGAGTGATAAAAGTATTCTTCAGTTCCTCAGTGAATGTTTGACTTAGTGTGGGTTGTACTATTTGAGCCTGATTTTGAAAATAATCAATGGAAACAGTTTTGACATCAGGCGAAATAGATGCTCCTGTAAATGAATATTTAACCGTACATCCACTTATGATCAATAGTATAAAAAATGGGATAATATGTAAACCTTTATTCGTTAAGGTCATATTCTTTGATCTTTCGGTAAAGCGTTCGTTCTGATATACCCAGTTCAATAGCTGCTTGTTTTCTTCTACCTCCATGTTTCTCAAGAGCCTTTTTAATAAGTTCTTTTTCTTTATCTTCTAACGAAAGTGATTCTTCAATTATTTCTTCAGTATCCTGAATTACATGGTTGTCTTCTTTGTTGATAGAAAAACTAATGGGTTCGGGTTGATCAATAGGTTCATCTGTATCGTGCTCAGGATACATATTTTTAAGAATACGGGTATTGATTTCGTTGGTTTTGCTGTCTGTTCCGCTTTGAATGATATTGGATACTATTTTTTTCAATTCAGTCATATCTTTTTTCATATCGAACAGAACCTTATATAAAATCTCACGTTCGCTTGAAAATGTTTTTTCATCAACACCTTTGTTATATATTGCAGGTAGTTTTTCCAGATTAAAATTAGGCAGGTAATTTTTTAGTGTGTCACCTTCAATCACTCTGTCACCTTCCAGGACACTAACTTGTTCTGTAATGTTTTTCAATTGGCGAATATTACCATCCCATCTGTAAGATAGTAAGACTTCTTTTGCCGGATCGGTTAACTTTACGGCTGGCATTCTGTATTTTTCAGCAAAATCGGCAGAAAACTTTCTAAACAGAAGAAGAATGTCTTCCTTTCTATCCCTAAGCGGGGGGATTGTAATGGGTACTGTATTCAACCTGTAGTAAAGATCTTCCCTGAATCTTCCAGATTGGATAGCTTCAATAAGATTTACATTGGTTGCTGCAACAACTCTTACATTCGTTTTCAGAACCGTTGAAGAGCCTACTTTAAGAAATTCACCTGTTTCAAGTATTCTTAATAATCTTACTTGTGTTGACAGAGGCAGTTCTGCGACTTCATCAAGAAAGATAGTTCCACCATCTGCAACTTCAAAATATCCTTTACGTTTTTCATGTGCTCCTGTGAAACTGCCTTTTTCATGACCAAATAGTTCTGAATCTATAGTCCCTTCAGGTATTGCACCACAGTTAACGGCAATGTATTGGCCATGTTTTCTGGCACTGAACTGGTGTATGATTTTTGGGAATACTTCTTTTCCAGTTCCACTTTCACCAGTAATAAGCACAGACATATCAGTAGCAGCTACCTGGGTTGCAATTTCTATTGCCCGGTTAAGTTTTGGTGAGTTACCGATGATCTCAAATCGTTGCTTGACCGCTTGTACGTCCATATTAATCGCAAGATAATTTAATGTATGAATATACAATAATTTTTTTAGCTGAAAATGACTTTTATGATATATTAACAGTTGGGAAAACGATGGGGGTGGGATATAAAATGGGATATAAAAAGAGGCTGTCTCAAAAGGGGCAGCCTCTTTCGTATCCATTTGATTAACAGTAATTTGTTAATATCTCAGGGGTTAATAATTTCTTTATTATGCTG
>PKSZ01000402.1 GCA_002869425.1 Marinilabiliales bacterium | reverse complement strand
GGAATATTTGGTATTGTGCGAAATGCAGAAGAAGTAATAGATGGAAATAAACTTAGGGCAACAATAATTCAAAAGGAAGTTGATCACCTGCAATGGGCTAATAACGTGAATAAACTATTAACTGACGAAAGGGTAACAGAATTAAATGTTAAAACCGATGCTCATAAATGCGGTTTTGGTCAATGGTATTATAGTGATGAAAGAAAACGTGCAGAAGAGCTTCTGCCAGATTTGAAACCATTGTTTAAGGCCATAGAAATACCGCATCAGAAATTGCATGAATCTGCCAAGAAGATTTCATCTGTGTTTGAACAGGCAGACTTGTCGTTGGGAGGATTTCTTACGGAAAAGAAAGGCGATCATCTTCAATGGATGAATAAAGTAAATCAGGCAATTCTTGACGGTAACAGCAGTATTGATGTGGTTAAGAATGATCATGAATGTGGCTTGGGAAAATGGATGTATTCAGAAGAAACAAGAAATGTTAGGAATCTTTATCCCAAGTTTGATGCTCTTATCTTGAAATTGGAAAAACCGCATGAAGAACTCCATGGTGGGGTAGAGAAACTGGAAGGCTACCTGGAAAAAGGTCAGTCTTCAGAGGCCAGACGATATTTTAAACAAAACATCGAAAAGAATGCCAATGAGGTTCTGTCCATTCTTGATGAGATGATAGCCTGGAACAATACCAAGCTTGAAGGGATGGAGAAAGCAAAGAAGATTTACCATGATGAAACTATGGTTTATCTTCAGCAAGTGGCTGAATTGTTGGATTCTGTAGTGAAAACTTCAAGGGAGAAAATGATTACAGACCAGGAGATGTTGGATGCTGCAAGCAGCACGAGGACAGGGATCATTATTTTTAGCTTGTTGGCAGCAGCACTTGCAACTATATTGGCGCTGGTTATTACAAAGGCGATAACTTCTCCGGTGAAAAAAGGTGTTGTTTTTGCAAAAGAGATTAGCAAGGGCAATTTGAATGCAAAAATTGAAGTCGATCAGAAAGATGAAATTGGTCAACTGGCAAAAGCATTACAAGACATGATAGCCAAGCTTAAAGAAGTTGTGACAGGAGTGGTGTCAGGTGCTGAAAATATTGCTGTGGCCAGTAATGAAATGAGCGAGAATTCACAACAGGTTTCACAAGGAGCCAGTGAGCAGGCTTCATCTGCCGAAGAGGTTTCTTCTTCAATGGAGCAAATGGCTTCCAATATTCAGCAGAATACCGATAATTCACAGCAGACAGAAACAATTGCAGCCAAAGCCGCCAATGATATAGAAATGGGAAGCACCTCAGTGAATCAAACGGTTGAGTTTATGAAAACCATCGCCGATAAGGTTACTATAATAAGCGATATCGCATTCCAGACAAATATATTGGCTTTAAATGCTGCTGTTGAGGCGGCAAGAGCTGGTGAGCATGGAAAAGGTTTTGCTGTCGTGGCAGCTGAAGTACGTAAATTGGCAGAAAGAAGTCAGGTAGCAGCAGCCGAGATTGATGATCTGTCGAGAAATAGCGTGGATGTAGCTGAAAAAAGCGGTAAGCTGCTCAACGATATCGTTCCGGATATTCAAAAAACATCGAAGCTTGTGCAGGAAATTACAGCTGCAAGCCTTGAACAGAATAGTGGAGCCGATCAGATCAACAATGCAATAAATCAGCTGAACCAGGTTACGCAGCAAAATGCAGCAGCAGCTGAAGAAATGGCAACGAGTGCCGAGGAGTTGTCGAGTCAGGCCGAACAGTTAAAAGAACTTGTAAGCTTCTTTAAAATTGATGAACAAATGAAACGTAAGATAACACCCGGTAAGCCTATAGAAACTACAAGAGAAAAAACTGCTCAAAATCAGGAGCCGAAAAGTCAGAAAAATGTTTCTAAGGCTGGCGGAATTAGTCTTTTGATGGAAAACGATGATGAATTTGAAAGCTTTTAATTGATAACTATGAACGAACTGAATTCTGAAATTTACAACCTGAATTTGTCCAAATCTGAATTTGAGAAAATTGGTCAATTTATTTACAACGAATTTGGGATAAGAATGCCCTATGAGAAAAGGGTTATGCTTCAAAGTCGCCTGCACAAAAGGCTTAGGGTATTAAAGTTGAAATCCTTCAAGGAATATATTGAATTTGTATTTGGTAAGGATGGAAAGGATGAGATTATCCATATGATTGATGTGGTCTCTACCAATAAAACTGATTTCTTCAGAGAGCCAGGCCATTTTGATTTCTTAACCAATACCGGTCTTCCTGAGTTGGTGTCAAATTCAAGAATGAGACCCAATTTGAAAATCTGGAGTTCAGCGTGTAGTAGTGGTGAGGAACCCTATACCATCGCTATTGTTCTGGAAGAATTTATTCGAAATAATAGTAATCTGGAATACAGTATACATGGTACGGATATTTCAACGGATATTTTAAAAAAAGCCTTGGC
>PKSZ01000589.1 GCA_002869425.1 Marinilabiliales bacterium | reverse complement strand
TCTGGAAGTTTAATTCCTATGAAGTAAGAACAGAAAATGATATGTCGTGTCTTCCTGCTTTTGAAGCTTCAGAAATAGAACCATTTAAAGATAAAAGTGTGCTGTCGGATGATGCTATGCGGAAGCAGTTCATAATAGCCAGGGATTTATTGCAACAGTACAGGTCTAATTCGAAGCCAATTGATAACATTTTTCAAATAGATAAACTAGCGCAGTTTTATGCACTAAATGATTTGCTAAAGTCATATCATTGTACAACATGGCATAATCACAGGTATTATTACAACCCGGTGCTTTCCCGATTAGAACCCATTATGTATGATTGTTATCCGGAAACAGGACCCGCTGATTGGGCAATGAAAATACGGTTTCTTGGCTATTTCATGGATGAGTCCAGAAAATTTCAGGATTGGATAGTATTTAAAATGTTTACCCACAGAAATTTTGAGCGTAAGTATTTTGATTATTTAGAGGCATATACAGAGAAATCTTTTTATCAAGAGGTTTTGGATTCGCTAAAGTCGGAGCTTGAAAGGTATGAGAAAATGCTGAAAATAGAATTCCCGGAATATTCATATAACTATGATTTTATTTCGAATAATGTAGCAAAAATCAAAGAAAAATTGCCAGAGTTTATCGAAATGAATAAAACAAAAACGGTTCAGAACGTTAAACTAAGTCAATGTTTTGAAAGCATTGAAGACAGCATTCTTCCTGATAGTTTTTCAAAGAAATTAATGAAAGTATATTACAGTGAACCGGATAGTACATGTACATTGTATAACTACTTCCCGAAAAATCTGGAAATCTTAGGATTTTCTGATGAAAAGGATACCATAACTTTCCCTTTGGATGGTATGTGTAATGCTTACTCGGGTTTCCCTGCCAAAGCGTGGATGCACAAAGTGTCGCATGATTATAAGTATTTGTATTTCAGGGTTGAAGGAGGGAAAAAAAGGAAGAAAAAGATTTCTAAATATCCATTGTATTCAGAATATAATCCACGGATCGATCTCAATACACAAATGGATAAACAGAATTTTTCGGGCTTTCAATTTGTAGATAATCAGGTTGTTATTCCAGATGGAAAGTGGAGTATTTCAGAGCCATTTATAATATTTGATCATCAGAACCTGCTTATTGAAGCAGGAGCAGAAATTGATATTACTGGCGATGGAATCATTCTTTCGTATGGATCGGTTCAAATTATGGGAACGGCTGAGCAACCAGTTTTTATTTATTCCAGTCAGGGTAATGCGAATAATAGTTTTAATGTCTTGCAGGCAGATGATCAGTCGGTAGTATCGTATTGTACATTCAAAGGATTCAATACATTGAACTATAAGGGGTGGCAGTTAACGGGTGCTGTAAACTTCTATGAATCAGATGTTGATATTTTACATTCAAGTTTCGATTCCAATGATTGTGAAGATGCCTTAAATATCATCAGGAGCCATTTTTATGTTAATGATTGTGCATTTAAGAATATTAAGTCCGATGCATTTGATTCCGATTTCTGTAATGGAATGATTGAAAATTCTTCTTTTGCAGATATTGGAAATGATGCCATTGATTTTTCCGGTAGCAAAGTTGAGATTAAGAATTGTGAAATTGACAATGCCGGAGATAAGGGAATTAGCGGTGGTGAAAAGTCTATCCTTACAATTTCTGGAGTGAAAGTGAGGAATTCAGTGACAGGAATTACAGCCAAAGATCTTTCTCGGCTGGATGTAAGTAATTCAGAAATTAGTCATTGTGAATACGGCCTTTCGGCATATGTCAAAAAACCGGAATATGGACCAGCAGAAATAACAACTCAGGATGTTAAGTTATCTGAAGTAAAAGTACAGCATCTGATTGAAAAGAAATCTTTGCTGAATTTTAATGGTAAAGAAATTCCTGGAACAGAAGATAAATTGGCAGACAGACTTTATTGACCCTGGTTTAAGGGTTGTGCAAAATTAATCACATCTTTATCCGTTATTTCATCCTGGCATAGAATGATAAGTCTTTCAATTACATTTCTAAATTCTCTGATATTACCTGTCCAATTGATTTTCTGAAGCTCGTTGAGAGCCTTTTTGCTTATGGTTTTAACCGGCATTCCATGATCATTGCAAATATCGCTTACAAAATGTTCTGCAAGCAAAGGAATATCTTCTTTGCGCTCGTTTAAAGAGGGTATTTGAATGGGTATCACACTAAGCCTGTGGTACAAATCCTCGCGAAATTTATTTTCTTTAATTTCTTCAAGAAGGTTTTTATTGGTTGCTGCAATAACCCGAACATCAACTTTAATGTCTTTGTCACTTCCTACCCTGGAAATCTTGTTTTACTGTAAAGCTCTAAGAACCTTAGCTTGTGCTGAGAGTCTCATATCACCAATTTCATCCAGAAACAGTGTGCCTCCATTGGCTTGTTCAAATTTTCCTTTGCGTTG
>PKSZ01000075.1 GCA_002869425.1 Marinilabiliales bacterium | reverse complement strand
ATAGCTTATCTCATAACAGGAAATGTAGAAGTTGGATTGGGTGTGGGGGCTTTTGATGTAGTTATTAAAATGATATTATACTATTTTCATGAACGTGTGTGGTACAGAATAAACTGGGGTGTACGTCACAGAAATAAGGAGGAATGATTATTTAAATCTTTTGTCAGATAATGTCTTTTTTACAGGTCTGTTGCCTAGCCAGCCTTTTTGTGTGTTTATTCGATTGTCAAAATCTTCAAAAAAGGGTTTTATATCAAGAAGTGGGGTTTCATCTAAAATATCACAGGAACTAAAATGAATTGTATTTCCTTCTATTTTTAGCAATTCAACGATTGAGATACCTATCGAATTTGGCCTTTTAGGAGCCCTTGTTGAAAATATACCATGAGATTTTGTATCCATAAATGGAGTTACCATTAGCGAATGTCCTTTTACCAGGTGAAAGTGATATAGCAACATTATATGGCTAAATCCATTCAAATCGGTGAGCCCTTTAGCATATTCAGGAAAAAGCTTAATGTATCCACTCGTGTTTTGTGCATCAACAGATTGTATTGGCATATCGTCAATCTTTTTCCAAGCAGAATTAATAATTCCTATTGGCTTATATGTAATTTCTGTATTCATAATTAGTATGTTTTATCAGTATAGTTTTTTCAATTATTCTCATAGTGAAACTTATTTGAACAAAGTACAAAATTTATTTAATGATTGGATATTTTGGATTTATATTGATAATGCTGTAGTGAATCGGGGATTCTTTTGTATATTTCAGTAGCAATTCAATCTAAATCAAGGATGCTACGTTTTTGGGTAATATCATTACTGTTAATTTTTTCTTCAGCTGTTGTAACTGCGCAATCCAAAATAGGATTCGGGGTGTCTGGCTTATATCATTTTGAGGTAAATAGCACTGGTGTAGGAGCAAGGATGCTAATCCTGGTACGAAAAAATGTATACGCAGTTCCATATGGAAGCTACTATACGAGTGGAGGCCTGGCAGGAACTTATTCTGGTGGTGTAACAGGGCAATACAATTTATTGAGTTATAGTTCCATTACTGTTTATGGCTGTGTGTCAGGAATTTTTAGAGCAACATTGAGTGCCTCTGTAGATGAAACAGATGCAAGTGCAAGTAAAAGTCTTGAAGCTGAAGGAGAGTTGGGGGCTGGTGTCTGGTTTGGTAGTNTGGTTTGGTAGTGGATGCTTGAAGCCATTTATAGAGCCAAGGTATCAAGTTGTGAATGAGGAAGTAATTTTGAGGGTTGGATTGGTGTATTTCCCCGGATGTAAGGGGAGTGGAGGTAAATCAACAGGCAAAGGTAAATCTTCTTCAAGAGGAGGTGGTACTGTTAAATGGAAAGGGAGTAAGAGAAAGATCCCTTGTCCTGCTTATTCCTGATTTTTGTCCGGAGTATTGAAATGTTTAACCGAATCAATGGTCGCTCCAAAAGCATCATTAAGTTCTTGCATCCTTTTGGCATTTCGTTCTTTCATAGCCTGCATCTTTTTATTAAGTTCACTTTGCTTTTCATTAATGCTAATATAGTTTTTCTTTAGTGTGTTTTTTGTAATGATATCCGTTTCTGCATTTTGCATCATTTCAAAACGATTGTCTTCTTTTTTTACAAAAATATCCAGATATGAAATAATTTTGGAAACAAAACCTTTGTTATTCCTTTTGGGAATGTAGGTCTCAAAGATTTTTATTTCTTTTCCATGCATCTTCAATGTATTAGATTCATCTCGTGTTTTCCCTGCTTGTAAATCTTCCCAGAAGGTCTTATATCCTGATGTGCTGCTTACTGCAGAATAGATTATTTCAGAATGGTGTTTTCCGATTAAATCCCGGGGGGTGCATTGTAGAAACTTAATCAAATCATCTGTAATATCAATAACTTTACCATTAACATCGTATTCAATGGAATAATTCACTCCTTTATCCATAATGATTATTATTAAGTATTAAATATAATAATAATATGGGCATTTATATCTGACAGAATATGAATTATTATCAAAAATTGTCAAATGTTTGATTCCGTAGTGATATAAATCATAAAAAAATAACATGCTGAATTATAATATTTTGTAATATGGTGCAATGAAAAGTTTTGTATGGATAATATTGCCAATAATTACATATTTTAATTTACAAACAATGAATACAGTTTCTGAATTTAAGCTTCAAGAATACATGGGAGCCTGGTATGAGATAGCTCGGTTTCAACATCGTTTTGAAAAAGACCTAGAGTGCGTAACAGCATCTTATAAGCAAATGGATAATGGTAAAATAGAGGTAGTCAACAAAGGCGTTTTTCATAACAATCCTGATTCTTCGAAGAGTATTACGGGTAAAGCATGGATTCCGGATTTAAAGGAGCCGGGAAAGCTAAAAGTGCGTTTTTTTTGGCCATTTTCTGCTAAGTATTGGGTTTTGTATGTAGATGAGAATTATCAGTATGCAATTGTGGGGCATCCTTCGCGAAAATATCTTTGGATTCTTTCACGGAATCCTATAATTTCAGATGAGCAATATAAATTTTTAGTAGAAAAGGCAGCTGAGATAGGCTACAAAACAGAAAATCTCTATAGAGTTAAACAAAACTGTAAGTAATATATGAAATACGAAATATTTATTTGGAATGAATCATATTGTATTGGATTTGAAATGATTGATAAACAGCACAAAGAGCTGGTTAGTATAATCAATGAAATATATTCTGTTTTTATGAATAATCAGGGTATTAATGGATTGATGCCTCTTTTTGATAAACTGACAGATTATACAAGGTATCATTTTACAGCTGAACAAAAAATACTGGAAGAAAAGCTCTCAGAAGAGGATTTCTTGGATCATTTAAAGAAACATGAGTATTTTATAATGAAAATTGAACGAATGAAAAGTCAGTTAAATGATGAAGGTGAGAAAATCCTTTTTGAAATCATTAACTTTCTGCGTAATTGGCTACAAGACCATATTTTAATAGAAGATAAAGAAGCTTTTTCTCAAAA
Organism: Marinilabiliales bacterium; assembly: GCA_002869425.1. Classification (GTDB taxonomy): domain Bacteria; phylum Bacteroidota; class Bacteroidia; order Bacteroidales; family BM523; genus BM523. The sequence goes on along the minus strand of PKSZ01000075.1, from coordinate 615 downwards.
ATAGTGATCTTTTTTCTCATAATAAAACAATAAAGTATTAAGGATTTAGTTAAATAACTATAAGAATAGTTGCAGAACTAAAAATATAGTTATATATTTGTTGTGTTATTATTATGAGAAGAGTATTATATACATATTTGTTAATTGTTGTTTTTATTCCATTGGAAGGAATATCTCAGATAAAAGTAGCCGAGATACCCTTTTTGATGGATAGAAACAAAGTTATTTTACCTACAAGTATTCAAGATTCAGTGAAGCTAAACTTGATTCTTGATTCCGGTATGCCCTGGGATGGTATTTATTTATTTAAGAAGCAGCATACTTCTCATATTGGAAAAGATCCCGCGACTACGGTTGATGTGGGTGGGGCTGGTTCAGATAATCCAACATCGTCTTTATTGTTTGATTCAGTTGATTTTTCCACAGGCAATATGAAATTTAATAATCAATATGTTGTTGTTTCTCAGAGTGATCGTACGCAAACATTTCCCACAGATGGAATTATTGGCTGGTCAATTTTCGGGCATTATATTGTTGATGTGAATTTCGATCTTCAGATAATTACCTTATATGATACTGTATCGGAAATATCCAGGGATAATTACAAACGAATTC
>PKSZ01000516.1 GCA_002869425.1 Marinilabiliales bacterium | reverse complement strand
GCCAATACAAAGATAGATAGTTTGCTAACGCTCAGTGAAGAGATAAAGGATGATACATCAAAAGTAAATCTGTTAAATGAAATATTCTTTGAATATTTTTATGTGTTGAATCAACCGGATAAAGCATTGCAGTATGCGGAGCAGAATAATCAGCTATCAAACAGACTGGATTTTGATGATGGTAAAGCTACAGCACTAAATAATATTGGACTTGTTTATGCTTCTCAAGACAAGGATAATATGGCCTTAGTATATTATTTAAAGGCCATTAATGTTTGTAAAAAGTCAGGAAACAATCGTGTACTTGCCATTGCTTATGCAAATATTGGAAACTTATTCTATTCTCAGGGGAATTATTCTAAAACACTGGAATATTTTGAGGAAGCCTTAATCGCAGCAAAAACATCAGGGGAGTTAAGTAGGGCAGCAAGCTTATATGGCAATATGGGGATTATTTATTATCAACAGGGATATTATTCCAATGCTCTTGAGAATTATATCCAATCTTTAACCATTCGTGATAGTTTGGACGATAAAAAAGGAATTGCCTACACATTGTCAAATATTGGTATTATCCATGAAGTTCAGGGTAATTACGATCTGGCCCTGGAGTATTATCAGAAAGCATATGAGATGAATCTGCAAGTTGACGATTTAAAAGGAATTGTGGGTAATCTAAATAATATCGCAGGAGTATATTTTGCAGATAAGAACTTTGAAAAGGCTCTACATTATTATCTGAAAGCTTTAGATAGGGTTGAACAGTCTGATTTGACAACTCAGCAAGCATACACTTTTGTTAATATTGGAGGTGTTTATGAGAAATTAGATTCATTGTCAATTGCTTTTGAATATTATACACGAATTGTAAAAATGAAAGATAACCTCAGTGATCAGAGCATTATTGTTTCAGCATTAAACAGTATGGGGTCATTAAAGATTCGAGAGCAGGATTATAATGAAGCTTTGAATTATTTGGTTCAAAGTCTCAAATTATCTAAAGAAATTGGTTTGAAAGAAAATCAAAGAAGCAATTACAAAGATCTGGCAACCTGCTATTACAAAATGGGCAATGCTGAAAAGGCTTATGAATACCATAATCTTTATATCGATCTGACAGATTCTATTTATACTGAAAAGAGTCAACGAGAAATTGCCGATATGCAAACCAAGTATCAAACAGCAAAAAAGGAAAGTGAAATCAAACGCCTCACATACGAGAAAGAACTTCAGGATATTAAGTATAGCAGAGACAAGGAAATAACAAAATTGCTGATTATTGCTATTTCTTCAGGCTTTATTTTTGTGCTGATTTTGTCTTTGGTTTTGTTTAATCGAAATCGCCTGAAGCGGAAGGCAAATATTTTGTTATCTGAAAAGAAAGAAGAGATTGAAACACAGCAAAAGGAGATTACAGATAGCATAAGATATGCTGAGCGAATACAGAAAGCGGTGATGCCTCCTTTTCAGAATCTGAAAAGAAATTTGTGGAATGGATTTGTATTTTATCGCCCGAAGGATATCGTAAGTGGAGATTTTTACTGGTTGACAAAGAAGGAAGATAAGGTATTTGTTGCAGCAGCAGATTGTACTGGACATGGTGTCCCCGGAGCATTTATGAGTATGCTGGGAATAACATACCTGAATGAAATTGTAAAGAGTATTGAATCCTGCGATCCTGCAGAAATATTAAATGTGTTAAGAATTAGTGTTATTGAAGCGCTTCGACAAACAGGCAAAGAGGGCGAAGCCCAGGATGGAATGGATATGTCATTTATCGTTTACAATAAAAGCTCAGGTATGCTTCAATATGCAGGAGCCAATAATCCTATCTATATTGTAAGGCATGCAGGTATTCCGAAATCGAAAGATCAGGAGCAAAATATATACAAAACAGAGGATGATGGTAACTTTTACTTGCTTGAATTAAAACCAGACAGAATGCCCATTGGTATTCATAGAAAAATGGATCAAACATTTTGTAAGTCTGAAATTCAGCTTTATCCTGGTGATAGTATTTACATGTTTTCAGATGGTTATGCTGATCAGTTTGGAGGAGAAGGGCTAGAGAAGTATAAGTATTCTCGATTCAGAACATTGTTTTTAAGTCTTGAAGATAAGGATGCAGAAGAAAAGAGAGAGATTTTGAATGCAGAATTTGAGAGATGGAAAGGTCTAAATGATCAGGTAGATGATATCCTTGTTTTAGGCTTTTCAATACAATAACTTATCATGAGAAAGTTATCGGGTATAATTTTTATCATAATGCAGATATATGTTTTATCTGCACAGGAACCAGTTGAAGATTCTTTATTGAGTATTGCCAGCAGTACAAATAGTGATACGGTACGGATACAAGTCTATACCAAACTGTTTGAAAACTATTTGCAATCGGATGTTCAAAAAGCAATTGTATATAGTAAGCAGGCATTGGATGTGTCGAAGGAATATG
>PKSZ01000436.1 GCA_002869425.1 Marinilabiliales bacterium | reverse complement strand
CGCCTTCTTGTTCGGTATACAGTATTGAAGCTTTAAAGAAACACGGACCCATTAAGGGTTCATACTATGCCATTAAAAGAATATTATCATGCAACCCATGGGGCGGGCACGGATACGATCCTGTTCCATAAGTACAAAAAATAAAACTATGAAATTAAAAAAGTTATTCATCGTATTATCTGTTTCCCTATTTGCCTTTATATTTTCCTTTACCTTAATCAGTTATGATAATACTGACTTTGAAATTTCGAAAAATCTTGACATTTTCGCTACCCTTTTTAGAGAACTTAACATCTATTATGTTGATGAAACAGACCCTGGTGATTTGATGAACAAAGGCATTGAAAAAATGTTGCAATCACTTGATCCTTACACTACTTATTACCCGGAATCCAAAATTGAAGATTTTAAACTCATGACTACAGGTCAGTATGGTGGAATTGGTGCTTTGATTCGTAAAAGTGGTGAATATGTAGTAATTAGCGAACCCTACGAAAATTTTCCTGCACAAAAAGCAGATCTAAAAGCTGGCGATATTATTGTAGAAATAGATGGCAAAAATACGCGCAATAAAAGTACAGGAGATATTAGTGAATTACTTAAAGGCCAACCCAATACAAAATTATCACTTACCATTCAGCGGCCTGGAGAAAAAAAAGAAATAAAAAAAGAACTTACACGCGAAAAAATACAAATCGAAAGTGTACCCTATTACGCTATGATTACTGATGATATAGGTTATATTAGACTTACCAGTTTTACTAACAAAGCCAGTTCTGATGTTAAAAGTGCTTTTAAAGATTTGAAAAACAAGCACCATATGAAAAAGCTCATTTTTGACCTTAGAGGAAATCCTGGTGGTTTATTAATAGAAGCTGTTCATATCAGTAATATTTTTGTTAAAAGAGGACAGGAAATTGTTAATACAAAAGGTAAACTGGAACAATGGAACAAAACATATAAAGCAATGCATGATGCCATAGATACTGATATTCCACTTGTTATTTTGGTTAACAGAAGTTCTGCTTCAGCTTCAGAAATTGTATCTGGAGCTATACAAGATTTGGATAGAGGTGTTATTATTGGTGAAAGAACATTTGGAAAAGGATTGGTACAAACTTCAAGACAATTAAGCTATAATGCCAAATTAAAAGTTACAACTGCCAAATATTATATTCCAAGCGGAAGATGTATACAGGCCCTGGATTATAGCCATAGAAACGAAGATGGAAGTGTTGGTAAAATACCCGATTCATTGATATAAGAGTTTCAAACAAAAAATGGAAGAATTGTTAAAGACGGTGGTGGAATTTTACCTGATATAAAAGTAAAAACAAACAATCCAAGCAAAGTTACCATTGCATTAATTCGACAAAATTTAATATTTGATTATGTAACAGAATACTGCATAAATCACGATTCTGTTGCCTTACCTGGTGATATTGCTTTTTCAGATAATGAATATGAAGATTTTCTCAAATTTCTTGAAAATAAGGAATTTGATTATGAAACAAGAAGTGAAGAAAAACTCAACGAACTAATTCAAACAGCTGAAAAAGAAAAATACTACGATGTCGCTGAAACGGAATTTAATGATCTGAAAAAAAAGATAGCACATGATAAAGACAAAGATTTGCAACTTTTTAAAGATGAAATAAAACGATATATAACTGAAGAAATTTCTAGTAGATATTACTATCAAAAAGGTAGATTGGAAACCATTTTAAAAACAGATTCAGAGTTGGATACAGCTATTTCTGTTTTAAATGATACCCTACGTTATAACAATATTTTAACTGGAAAAGAGAATTAGTTATAAACCTAATTTTTTGGAAATTTCAAGCATCCTAACAATTGGAATTTCAGCTTTTTTCCGAAGTTCCTCTTTCATCCTGATTTCAGGTAATTCAAATTTCATGCAAGTATACAATTTCTCTATTGTATTCAATTTCATATAATTACAATCATTACAGCCACATGAAGAATCCTTTGGAGGAGCTGCAATAAATTCTTTTTCCGGATTTGCTTTCTTCATTTGATGGAGTATACCTGATTCTGTAGCAACAATAAACTTCTTAGATGAATCCTTTCCGGAAAATTTTAACAATGAAGCAGTTGAACCTACATGATCTGCAACCATTAAAACAGGTTTTTCACATTCAGGATGTGCAATAATTTTAGCATCCGGATGTTGCTTTTTTAACTCCATAATTCTTTCCAAGGAAAACTCTTCATGCACATGACAGGCGCCATCCCATAAAATCATTTCTCTGCCCGTAATACTATTAATATAATTACCCAAATTCCTGTCTGGTGCAAAAATGATTTTTTCATTTTTTGGCAAACTATTCACAATTTGTACAGCATTTGTTGATGTACAGCAAATATCTGTCAGAGCTTTAATTTCAGCAGTTGTATTTACGTATGAAATAACAGTATGATCCGGATAATTTTGTTTAAATTTTTTAAATTCTTCCGCCGGAGCTGAATCTGCCAGAGAACAGCCTGCTTTGGCATCTGGTAAAAGAACTTTTTTCTCAGGAGAAAGAATTTTAGCCGTTTCAGCCATGAAATGAACACCTGCAAAAACTATGATATCTGCTTTTGTTTCTGCTGCAACTTGTGATAACTGAAGACTATCTCCAATAAAATCCGCAATATCTTGAATTTCAACTTTTTGGTAGTAATGCCCTAGTATTACAGCATTCTTTTGTTTGCGACATGTATGAATTTCTTCAATAATATCAATACCACCATCTATTTGATGGTTTATATAACCTAATTTTTCAATGTCTTCTTCAAACATTATAATTATATATTTATTTAAAATTAATTTATCTAATAATAATAATAATATACTGTTAATATGGTCAGCAATTTTTAACGAAGTTATTTGATTTTTTCGATATTAAGAAAATCTGCTAGTGATTTAAACAGCATAGTTAATAGTTATTGTTTGATTTACAGTTTTATATTAAGTCTATTAACATGTTGTTAATAGAGTTTGAATGAGTAAAAAGATTATTGAATAAAGCATAATCACGGTTAGTTTCTTGTTAAGTTTTTGCAGAATTTTTATGAAAGAAATATTTGGAAAGAATATCTATTACTTTCTATACAATATTTACATAAAAATAAAAGCAATAATTATAAAAATTAAGAATAAGAAATGAACATGAGTATTAACGTTTATTAAATACAAATTAGCAGGTATTGTTTGTAAAATCTGTAATGAATTGAAAATACAGAAACTAGTAAAAACTTGTTAATATTAATGGATTGATAATCAAGTATAGCAATTATTATATAATAAAATATTAACCGTAATTATTGAGAATTTTATATCAAAATATTTGGTAAAATTCAATTGATTGAGCACCAAAAAAATGAGATCATTGTTCTATGTAAAATTTAGAATTTTCATCAAAGGAACCAATCACTTTGAATTCTGTTCTTCTGTTTAATGCTCTGCCATCAGGATTGTCTTTTCCGTTAGGTAATTTATTGGGAGCAATAGGTTGTGTTTCGCCATATCCTTTAGCTTGTAAACGTTTTTTATCAATACCTTTACGAATTAGGTATTCAACTACACTTTCAGCTCTTTTTTGCGATAATTTCATATTGTAATCATCATTTCCTTTAGCGTCGGTATGAGCACTTATTTCTACAATAAGGTCCGGCATTTCATTTAAGATGAACAACAAAGTTGTATCTAATGTTGCTTTTGCAGACTGGGTAAGGTTCGATTTATCATATTGGTAATATATATTTGATAGTCGAATTGCTTTTTTAGGTATGATCTTAAGTCCTACAGGTAAAGTGGTTTGTTCAGCTTTTAAATCCTTAATATTTTTTGTATTGTACAGGAATTTTTCGCTAAAATATCCATCTTTTTTAACGGTTATTTTATAATCAGATTTGTTTTCAAGATCAAAAGAGTAATATCCTTTTTCATCAGTGGTATCTGTTCCGGCAAGAATAGGTTCATCTAACTCTTTGGTGACAAGATATAGTGACACAATTGCATTATGTAATAAATTCTTGTTGATATAATCTTTGGTTATTTTCAGTTTGTCGGTGTTTTCTTCTTTAATTTCATAAACGATGCCATTGAACTTTATTTCTACTCTGTCTTTATACAATACGCTATATAAATCGTCACAACAAGTTTCGTTTTGTAAAGGAGTACCACCAGGTCTGTTGGATGTAAAATATGCAGTAGTTTTATCCTTTGTGATGGTATAATCTAAATCATCTGTAAAAGAATTTACTGGGAATCCTATATTTACTGGTTTTAACCATTTTCTTTGTTCACCTGTTGTTCTGAAAATATCAAATCCTCCCATTCCTGGCAAACCATTGGAACTATAATATAATTTTCTGTCAGAATTGCTGTAATAAGGAGTTATTTCGTCTTTTTCAGTGTTTATTTTTCTTCCTGCATTTTTTGGTTTAGAGAAACTTTCTTTTTTAGGATCATATTCTGAATACCAAATATCCAATCCACCTCTTCCTTTGGCTCTGTCTGAAATGAAATAAATGATTTCTCTACCTCTCTTAGATTCTTTTCCAACTGTAGGTTGAGTATTGGAAAAAATAGGATCATTAATTACAGGCACTTCTTCTGGTTCCTGCCATTTTTTTGAAGAATCTTTTTCACTGACAAAAATTTTACAGTGCATTTTCATATTTTTTTCTGTGCACCGTGTAAAATAGAAGCGTTTACCATTTGGAGAAAAAGATCCATTACCTGTATTGTATACATCACTGTTAAAAGGACCATCGAACTCTTTGGCAAATTTCCAATCTTGTCCTTGTTTTTTAGCTACATAAAATTTTCTCTTAGGTTTTTGTTCATCTTTTGAATAATAATTGACCTTATCTTCTCTCAATGCACCAAAAATAAGAGTGTTATCATTATAAATAATAGGATTAAATTCTATGTGAGCTTTGTTAATACTAGGATTAAAATGTTCAATTTCTACGTCCATTGAATCTTTTCTAAGCTTTTGTGCATACTCCAGGCTTTCTATTTCTTCTTTTATTGTCTTTCTTAGTTCTCTTCCTTTGTACCGTTTTTTAAATATTTCAAAATACTCCATGGCCTTATCATAATCACCGGTCATCTTAAGCATTTTGGCATAATAGAACAGACATTCAATATATCTTGGATCACTCATGTAACAACGCAAATAGTAATCACGTGCTTTTTCATAATTACGCGATTTCATATACAGTTTTGCCAGCTTATGAGCAACTTCTATTTTTTCCATTTTAATCATGTAATATCTATGGTAGTATTCTATTGCACCATAAATATCACCAGCTTTTTCATAGTTTTTTCCAAACTTTAAAAGCTTATTGGGTTTAAGGTTATCAATATTGGGATCGGGCTGAGCACAAAGAATAAATGCAAACAGCATCAATGGAAAAACTAATATGATTCTATTAATACCTTTCACAAGGAATTGAAGTTTTATATACTTTGGTACTTTCTTGCGTATAAATGATTGAAAATTCAAATGCTCCCCTATAATTGGTTGCTTGTTTTAATGATGAAATATTAACATCATAACTTATACATACTTGAAAGTTTTTAATTTCAAAACCTGCAACGATAACCGCTGCATCACGGTTATTGATAAAATCGCCTCTGAAATATGGTCCCAGGTAAACGTAATCAATTAGGTCAACAGGAACCAAACTTTTTGCTCTAACACCAATTAAAAGATCTGAGGCTCCGGAATGACTCATGTAAAGAATTCCGGGTATAAAGTGTATTTTACCATTGAAGTCATAATCAACACCCACATTAACAACACTTCTAACAGGTAATACATTATCAAAACCAAAGGATTCCTGCGGCTTATTAATATGAAAAAATGCCAAGCCAGCAAAAGGTTTAAGTGAATTGAAATCAGCCTGCCAACCCAAACCAAAATTCAAATCGAAATATGAAGTTTTATCTCCCAAGCCTGTTTCGCCATTATTTAACTGGTTATCAAAAAAACCTGTTTCGTAGTTGTATTGATTCGGAAACGTAAGTGCATCTATATTGTAAGATTTTGAAACAATACCAGCCTGTAATCCGGCATGAATATACTGGTTGTTCCACTTTTTATGATATGCAAATGAAGCATGAACTTTGGTAACGCTTAATCTGGAATCTCCTGAATGATCACTGATAAATTGTAATCCCGCTCCCAAATTATTGTTTCTATAAGATAGTGGAGCATCAAATCCCACACCAACAGTTTCGTATGGTACTTTTATGAAATCCCACTGACGCCTGTAGTTGTTGATTAATCTCCAGTTTCCATCATAATCTCCAGTAGTGGAAGGATTCAAAGTAAGGGGTGAATTGAAAAACTGCGAAAAATGAATATCCTGAGCAATTACAGATTTGCTCATTATCAACACAATAATAAATGAAAATACTATTTTTGTATTAAAACGCAATTTGTATTAGTTTTGAAACAAATATATATATTTTTTTATAAATCAATACAATAGCCAAATTATATACTCACATCGGGAATATGAAATCAATATTTAAATTATTTTTTGTTGTATTTATTATAGGTACTGCAGTTAATGGTTATTCGCAGTTAACTGCAGATTTTGAAGCTGATACACTCCAGGGATGCAGTCCTTTAATTGTTGGTTTTTCCGATCTATCAACCGGTGCAATCAGTTCATGGACCTGGGATCTTGGAAATGGAAATACCTCTGTATATCAAAATGTACAGGCAGTTTATTCCCAGCCAGGTGATTATATTGTATCATTAACTGTAAGCGATGGTACAAATTCTGCTACAAAATCTGTTACTATTAGGGTTTTCTCTAATCCCATAGCACAATATACTTCTGTAGATACTGCCGGTTGTATTCCTTTTTCAACACAATTTCAGGATATTTCAGTAATTGATTCGCAGTACGGAGCTGGAATTGAAGAATGGACCTGGGATTTTGGCGATTGTTTTTCTTCTGTTTCTTCAGCGCCAATTCATGAGTATTCAAATAATGGTAATTATACGGTTTCATTGAGTGTGATTGACTCGAATAAATGCGAATATTCTTATTATGTAAGTAATTATATGCAAACAGTAAATCCTCCAAATGCCTATTTTTACGGAAATAATACTTACACATGTGGAAATACACTAACAGTTATTTTTTCAAATTTATCATCAGGTGCAAATCCTACTTTTGAATGGAATTATGGCGATGGAACTATAGAATCTTCTACCGGAAATGGTAATCATGCATACAATGGACAAGGAATCTATGATGTTAGCCTTGTTGCTACCGATCAGTTTGGTTGTACAGATACAATGATCCGGGAGGATTATATTCAGCTTACAACCCTTGCACCTGAATTTACACTTGAAAATGATACCATTTGTTTGGGTGATCCTATCCCTTTTGTCAGTACGCCGGTGGGTACTTCTATGCACTGGGATTTTGGTGATGGAAATACATCTAATCTTGGATTACCGAATCATATCTATGCAGATACAGGATCATATACAATAATGCTTGTTGTAACAGATGTGACAGGTTCATGTGTGGATAGTGTGGAAAAGGAAGTATACGTGGAGAATATTCTTTCTTCTTTTACTATGGATGTAGATCATGGTTGTGATAGCTTATTGGTAAGTTTTACGGATGCTTCAGTTAATGCTTCAGAGTGGCAATGGAACTTCGGTGATGGTTCGTTTTCTGACGTTCAGAATCCTCAACATCTGTTTGTGGAGGAAGGAAACTATCAGGTAGAGCTCACAGCTTTTACCAGTAATGGTTGTTCAAATACTTTTACCGATAATGTTGAAATTGTATATCCTATTGCTGATTTTAATGCAGATCCTGTGCGTTTATGTATAAATAACCCGGTTTCTTTCACTGATCTTAGCAGCTCAACTGATCCTATTATTGAGTGGCATTGGAATTTTGGTGATGGAAACATATCTACCGAGCAACATCCGGAATATACTTACACTACAGATGGTGATTTTGATGTTGTGCTCACCATTATTAACCAGGAAGGTTGTTCGCAAACAGATACAATGCTTGTAGAAGTTGGTTTTGAGCAAATACCAGCATTTCAGGAAGCAACAACAGACTCTTGTGCATCATATGCGTTTGAATTCGAGGATCTATCAACAGATACTTTGTTAATTGATGAGTGGAACTGGATGTTTGGTGATGGTGGAACTTCTGTAGAACAAGACGCTAGTCACCAGTTTACCGATACTACTGGATATTTTGATGTAATGCTATCTGTGGGTTACAATGGTTGTTTCTCAGATACATTATTAGATTCGGTTTTTGTAATGGGGCCTATTGCCGATATTGATACGGTTAATTTCAGATGCGATCAACAAGGATACACTCCCAATGAGTTTGTATGGAATTTTTCTATTCATATTATTGAAGGCGATAGCCTTGTAATGTATTTTGGCGATGGCGATAGCCTGAATGTTGCTTTTACAGATACGGTTTACACAGATACTATTACACATATTTTTGAAACAACGGGTAATTTTCCGGTTGAGCTTATTGCTTTTAATGATACCAATATGTGTGACTTTCCAACCGTGTTTACAGCTCAGGTTAGAGATATTGAAGCAGATTATGGCTTAACAGATACTTTACCCTGTTATAATGAGACTATTGTTTTAAATGCATTGGATGCATTGAATTCATCACAGCATGCTGTAGAATATGAATGGTTTTGTACAAATCCTGCAGATGTTACTCAGCTTATTGGGGAAGAAGATACTATTACATACGTTTTTGGACCACAAAGAGGAGATTATTATCTGAAATTAATTGCTGAGGATGTAAATGGATGTGTGGATTCTATAACAAAGCACATAAGATCATATAAACCATTTGCAGGGTATATTCAGGATACAGTTTCAGGATGTTTTCCTTTTGATGTTAGTTTTACAGATACTACATGGCAAAATGGAAATAACGATACAACTCTGGCAGCCTGGATTTGGAATTTTGGTGATACATTTACAGACACGATTCAAAATCCTGTTCATACATATAATACACAGGGTGTAATGGGTGTATCTATGCGAGTTGTGGATGTATTGGGATGTGCAGTAACTATTAGCAAACCCAATTTAATTATTTCTCCGAAACCATATGTAAGCTTTACATTGAATGATAGTACTTTGTGTCTTGGAGATAGCGTTCAGTATACAAATGCAAGTCAAACAGTTAACGGTTATCCTGTTGATTTTGAATGGTTTTTCGGAGATTCAAATTCAGATAATCAAAATCAGGATTCTGTCTGGCATACATATGCAGATTCAGGATACTATGATGTTACATTGGCAGCCTATGAAACAACTTTGGGTTGTGATACAATACTTCAGTTGAATGATTTTGTTCATTATCAATCTATACCGGATGCTTATTTTGTGGCAGATCCACCTTTTAGTAATTGCTATTATCCTCAGGCAGGTTTTACTTTTATCGATTCTACTTTACATCCATACAAAGATTCTTGGTTTTGGAGTTTTGGTGATGGAGGAACTTCATCAGTCGATAGCAGTTCAACACATACTTATTTTGTTCCCGATACTTTTAATATTGTTATGTCTGTCACTACAACATATGGTTGTTCAGATACAGATAGCATTTCTTTGATTGTTCGTGGACCTTTGGCTGAAATAGATTATGTTGATAGCATTTGTAATGGTGTACAGGTAGATTTTCAGGTGTATGATACTGTAAATCTAAGCTACTATTACTTTGATTTTGGTGATGGCACAGGTTACACGGGTAACGAAAATGAGTTTTCTCATATATACGATACTTATGGTGATAAAAATACCAGTTTCTTTATTTATGCTGTTTATTCCAATGATACATGTGTGGTACCAAAAACAGCTCATCCGGTTTATGTATATCAATTAAATGCAGATTTTATAGGTGCTGATACCATTGTTTGTGCACCATATTTTGTTGATTACGAAGATATAAGTGTTGTTGCACCCATTACTTGGGAGTGGGAATTTGGAAATGGTAATACTTCTTTCGAACAAAATCCATATACAGAGTATTTTGATCCGGGAGAATACAATGTTCGTTTGAAGGTAAGCAGTGGCGAAGGTTGTTTCGATTCAATTACAAAAGGTCTAACAGTAAGACCTCTTCCGGAAATTATTCCTTCAGATACAAATATTTTGTGTAAGGGCGAAAGTATTGGTCTGAGTATTACACCGGAAAGTGGTATTGAGTACGAGTGGAGCACCGGAAATACAGAAGCAAGTATTGAAGAAATACCTCATAACACACAGGAATATTCAGTTTCAGACCAGTATGGTTGCGAAGATGAATATATTGTGGAAGTTGATCAGGGCGTAATAGATGTGCCCACAGCTTTTAGTCCCAATGGAGATGGTGTTAATGATTATATTTATGTAGCTGCCAGAGATCTGGAGAAATTAGTTGAGTTTAAAATATTCAATCGATGGGGTGAAGTGGTTTTTTCTACTGATAATATTGATGCTGCATGGGATGGTAATTATAATGGGATGCCACAAAATCCGGATAATTATGCATTTGTAATTAAGGCGATTACAAAATGTGGAAAAGAAGTATTCAAAAAAGGATACATCACTTTGCTTCGATAAATTTAACAGCTGATCTGTAAAGTAGATGATTTATTTCTACTTTTGTATGGTATCAAATAATGGATTATGAAAATTGCAATTGCTAGTGATCATGCGGGGTTCGAGCTCAAAGCAAAGATAATTGATGTGTTGGTTGCCAAAGGATACAAGGTAAAAGATTATGGGCCTTTTTCAACTGATAGTGTCGATTATCCTGATTTTGCACATCCCCTGGCTAATGATGTTGAAAAAGGAGAGTTTGATTTCGGTATTACCCTATGTGGAAGTGGAAATGGAATTAGTATGACTGCCAACAAGCATCAGGGAATTAGATCTGCCTTATGTTGGAATAAGGAAATTTCTGAATTAGCAAGATTACATAATGATGCCAATGTATGCTCAATACCAGCCAGGTTTGTCAGTCAGGAAGAAGCGCTTGAAATTGTAATGGCTTTCCTTTCTACTGGATTCGAAGGCGGCCGACACCAAAGAAGAATAGAGAAGATACCTGTATAAATATGCCCGGTAAACAAAAAGAATTTCTTACAAGAGCAGAAAAAATTGCTTTTGACAAAGATCATCGACAACGTATCCGTTTTAATATGTCGAAGTATGATACTGCTGTTGCAAAAGGTAAAGAACAGTATTATAATTTAGATCTGGCAAAGGATAGGATTGCTTCCATTAAAAAAAAGGCTATATATAATCTGGATCAATATCTTGTACAGTTCGAGGAAAATTTTACAAAAACCGGAGGAACGGTTTTTTGGGCGCAGAATAGCAATCAGGCCGTAAATTATATACTGGATTTGGCAAAAAAGAATTCAGTAAAAACACTTGTTAAAAGCAAGTCGATGATTACTGAAGAAGTGGAACTCAATAAGCATCTGGAATCTGCAGGCATTGAATCTGTTGAAACTGATTTAGGAGAGTTCATTGTGCAGGTTGCAGAAGAAAAACCATACCATATTGTTACGCCTGCAATGCATAAATCAAAGCAAGATGTTGCAGATTTGTTTCATCGGAAATTTCAAACATCAAAAGATGCTTCAGCCGAAGATTTAACCCTTTTTGTTAGAGATCGCTTAAGAAATATTTTTAGAAATGCAGACATGGGTGTTACAGGAGCAAACTTTATAGTTGCTAATGTGGGTGGAATTGCATTAACAGAGAATGAAGGCAATGCTTTTTTGTCTGTATCTTTTCCTAAAATTCATGTTGTTATTGCCGGTATTGAAAAAATTGTGCCTTCCGTAAAAGATATGGGATTTATTTGGCCCGTACTGGCCAGCCATGGAACAGGGCAGAAAATTACTTCATATAATTCGTTGATTAGGGGACCAAAAAAGGATAATGAGCAGGATGGACCCGAAGAAATGCATGTTATTTTGTTGGACAATGGTAGAACTGACCTTATAAAGGATGAAGAATTAATCGATTCATTAACTTGTATTCGATGTGGCGCTTGTCTTAATGCTTGTCCTGTTTATCGTAATATTGGCGGTTATACATATGATGCAACATATAGTGGACCTATAGGGTCCGTAATTTCTCCTCATTATAAGGGTTTTGCAGATTATAATCATTTAAGTTTTGCCTCTTCTTTGTGTGGCAGGTGTTCTGAAGTTTGTCCTGCGAAAATTGATTTGCACAATATGTTATTGGTGAATAGAAGGAAAGCTGTTGAACAAGGATTAACCAAGCGTGAAGAAAAAATGGTAATGAAAAACTGGGCTAAACTGATGACCAGTCGATCACTACTTAATTTTGGAAGTAATTTTAAAAATCTGGGATTGAAAACTTTTGCAAAAAAAGCATGGGGACCCAGAAGAGAGTTTCCTGCGTTTCCATCAAAATCATTTAATAAAATTTGGAAAAGGGGGAAATAATCAGCCTAATTCACTTATCTTAAGTAACTTTTCAATATTTAATATTTCTATATTCTTTCCTTTTGCATTGATAATACCTTCTTTACTGAATTTAGACAGTGTGTGAATTAAGTTGTCCTTTGAAATAGAAATTATTTCTGCCATTTCCTGTCTGGATAGTGTTAACACAAATTTATTGCTAGTGTATATCGTTTTGTATAGCAACAATAAAAGGTCGGCTACCCTTCCATTAACATTTTTTGTGGCAAAAGAATACATCCCGTCAAAAAGCCCGTTAGCACTTGTACTTAGTACATTAAGCACATGCTCAGCAAAAGGAGGATTTTTCTTGAAATAGTCCATGAAATCATGAATATCTATCATACAAACAACAGAATCTTCTATCGCAGTAGTAGAGAAGTGGTGTAATCTGTCGTCAAATACAGATGGTAAACCTATTGTGTGACCGTCTTTTACAACTTTAAAAATGATATTTTTCCTGTTTTTACCACCGTCGATATGCCATTTTACGAAACCAGATTGTAAGAAGTACATATGTGTAATGGGTGAACCTCTTTTACAGATTAATTCTCCTTTGGAAAAGTTTAGTTGAATTTTTGTTTTGCTGATATTCTGAATGTCTTTTTCGTTAATCCCGTTTAAACATTTTTTAAGATGAACACACTCAAAGCAATTCGTTTTCATTATTTGTGCTGATAAATTATGGATGTAAAGATATTCTTTTACTTTTTATTTAACGATATATTTAATAGTATTTTATTAAAAGAACGCATTATTACTTATACATGAAAATAATTTGAAACTGTTTGTCATATTTTGGAAAAATGGCACTCCCCGGATAAAGTATATTTCAAATCCAATTATAGATGATTCGTCAAATATTTTATTATCAATTTATATTGTTTTTGAAAACACAGATTATCTTTTTTAACTTCACACAAGAGCTACAACTTCATATTTATGGATACAATAAAGAAGTTTACAATTTTCGGATTTTTATTTGGCTTATTTTTCATCTTTATCGGTTTTTTTATTGAACTGGCTGCCCATGGTTTTAGTATTAGTTTTAACGGTATAATTGAGGTTTATAAAAATAGTCCTAGTTTGTATGTCGTTTCAATGGCACCTTTTGTTTTAGGTGGTATGGGATATTTTCTGGGAAAACAAATTCAGCATACAAAAGTACAATATGAGGCAGTTCAGGCTTCTGATATACAAAGAACAAATAGAATTCGTAATTATTCTGATCAGCTAATAAAAGGAAATCATGACGTTGAGCTTGATTTTGAGGATGATGAATTGGAAAAAATTCTGGGGAGTTTAAAGAATTATCTAAAGGAGAAGCAGATTTCAGATGAAAAAAGGCAAAAGGAAGATGAGCAAAGAAACTGGACAACAGCCGGTTTAGCAAAATTTGGAGAAATATTACGGAAGGATAATGATAACCTTGAAGCTTTATCTGATAATATTATTCGAAATCTTGTGAAATACCTTGGAGCAAATCAGGGAGGTATATTCATTTTAAGTGAGAATGAGAATGAACCCAAACTTTTCTTGCAAGCCTGTTATGCATATGATAGAAAAAAGTTTCTGGAGAAAACAATTTTACCCGGAGAGGGTTTGATTGGTATGTGTTATCTTGAAAAGGAAAGCATATTGATTACAGACATACCAGACGATTATATTAGCATTACATCAGGTTTGGGTGATGCAAATCCTAACTCTGTAATTATTGTTCCTTTAAAGGTAAATGATGAAATATTTGGAGTGGTTGAAATGGCTTTCTTTTCAGAAGTTCAGCGATATATGGTCGAATTTGTTGAAAAAGTGGGTGAAAGTATTGCATCAACAATTTCAAGTGTTCGAATAAATCTTACAACATCACAGTTATTCGAGCAATCGCAACAGCAAGCTGAAGAGATGAAAGCGCAGGAGGAAGAAATGCGTCAAAATCTGGAAGAAATGCTGGCAACTCAGGAAGAGAGCGCCCGACGCGAAGAAGAATTAAAGCAAAAGATTGCATATCTGGAAGACAAACTGAAAAGGACGAATGAATAAGAAATTTCAGGCATATTCAAATAATGTTGAAGTAAATGGAAACACTGTATTGAGTGTGGTTAGCGCAATGGAGGGATTTGAAGTTTATGCATTGGAAATACTTCGAAAAAATGGAATTGAGAATCTTTGTTCTGACTTATGGTATCCACAGCAATATTGGCTGAATGCATTTACTGAGATAGCAAATAGAATAGGTGAAAAAACCTTATATAATATTGGGATGAAAATACCGGATAATGCAATATTTCCAGATTCATTCGGGGGGCTGGAGGAGGCGCTAGAATCAATCAATATTGCATATCATATGAACCATAGGTATAAGGATGGTATGCTTTTGTACAACGAGAAATCAGGGGAGTGTGGAAAAGGTATTGGGCACTATCATTTATTGTCATTTCACCCTGAAGGAAAGGCACTTATGGAATGTAGAAATCCTTATCCCAGTAGTTTTGACAGGGGGATTATCACATCCGTTGTCAGAAGGTTTCAAGGTTTAGAAAAAATGATTAAAGTTTATTTACATCCTGAGAAGAAGAATAGAACTAATGGGGGTGAATTTTGTCATTTTGTAGTAGAATGGTAACACTTTTTAATTGTGAAATTGCATTTAAAAAGATTAAATATATCTGTGTTCTATATAAGTATGTAATTACCTAATTTATAACTTTGTTATTCAACCTGAAAACTAGGCATAATGAAATT
>PKSZ01000387.1 GCA_002869425.1 Marinilabiliales bacterium | reverse complement strand
TATATTTAAAAGTGGGGTTCTGATAATAATTTTGGTATTCATCAGAAAAGAATTCAGCAAGTCTTCTATAATAAGGCAGACGCTGTGGAGGAGGAACAATTATTCCTTTTTTCTGTAAGTACCTCAAAACATAATTCTGATATGTATTGAAGAAATTGACATCAAAAATCGCTCGTTTATTCTGTATACTCTCAAGGTGACCTTTAAAGATAATGAAGTTTAATGCCATTTCAAGCACAGCCTCATCTGGTACTCTTTTTGGGTTATTAATATCTTTCATAACCACACTACACCAATCAAAGTTTGATCTGTCAGCCGGCAAGCCGGTTAATAGGGAAAGCACATTACATATTTCTGTATCATTAAACTCTTCAGGCGAAAGATACCTGTATCGGTTAACAATTAATGATCTTAATACTGTAAAAATCTGGTTTCGTAACTGATTCACTGAGCTAAAATTAGGAGAAAACAAACTATTAATATTTGCTAATAGTTCACCAGCAGATGAATGATTGACAAAACTAACATATTGCCAAAGAGGCTCATCTGTTGACAACCAGTTTGGATTATATGCAGTATATCCCTCCTGATACAACTGAGCTCCTTCTCCAAAAACTGCAGCAAGTTTTTTCATTGGCAGGCATGGAAATAAATCAGCCATCACACGCTTTATGTAATCATCAGCAGATCTGTATTCTCTACCAAAACTCTTATTATACTTATTAATATTTCTCAGGAAGAAGTCCAAAAGTGTTGACAACTCCTGTTCATGAATAATATCATTCTCACTTCCAGAACCCGGTATACATACCTTTGCTCCCATCGACAAAGAGCCATTAAAAACATTGTAGGGTATAATTTCTATATTTTCATCAATATAATTTGTTCCTGTTACTGAAGTATTGTTGCTAACAGTGGTTATATCATTTCTACTTTTCGGAATTGCATTATATATATCTCCAAGAAAATATTCAAGACTACTCTTAATGCATTCATCCCCATTTCTATATTCCCTGTTATACTTTTCTTTAAATGCATTTGAAATACTCATTATATTATTTGATAAAATATCACTGGATTCCTGACAGAAATTATCGTAACAAGCACTAACTTTATGACGAACCTGAATGCTAAAAAAGTTAATATTCCTTTCGGACAACCATCCTGCAACTTCATCCGTACCAAAATTCACATGATCATAATTATTTCCGGCATCACCTAAAAGAATCAGATAATTTCTATTACATGGATTTGGATTAAACTGCTCTACAGCAGTTTGAATACCAAGAAAAACACCCTCGCATTCAGTTGGTGTTGTTGCGGGATGAGAAAAAATCCTCCTTAAATCACTCACAACCCTAGCACGATTCTGTGTTAATTCACCATTATATGTCAATTCAATAGGATTATTATCGTCTGTATCACGGTATACTACTGCTCCAAAAAAATACTCAATCGGCGATCCACCAGCAGCAATCTCAGCTTCATTCTCATTCTGTATCAACTCCATGGTTCTTGTCAAAGCATTTGTTACGCCTTCAACTGCCATATCCATACTTTGAGTTCCATCAATAACAAAGATTATGTTATTTCGCTGACGGCCTGAAATAACATCAGCCACATCCCGTCGGTATGTAGCAAGTTCTGCCGGGCTAAAGGTACAGTTGGAATTATTATCAATCTTTTCACCAACGAAACCTACTCTTGGAAAATCATTTGTCAAATCGATTGATCTTGTTAATAATTGAAAACGTAGCATATCCCCTGGTAAACGATGCAATGGATCCTCTTCAATGGTAGCTCTGTAATTCTCTTCATTAAAAATCAAACCCTCTGAATTTGACGGTATATGGTATTTATTTGATGAAAATTGTCTAGCATCATATAACCTTGAATAGCCTCTTGCAAATTCATCGGAACCTGATCTTTGACTCCATGTAATCCAATTTGGCTCTATACAAAGGGTTGAATACCACATTGCAAGGCTGGAAGCACTTACCCAACCTCGAATGGATGATGAGACATGACGAATAGATGGAATACGGGAATCAGCTCCACATAAAAAGGCATCACTTTCTTCATCATATTGATATAGATAAAGTACCTCTACCTCCCGAGGACTATACGAAGAAATATAATTTCCTTCCCGGATTCCTGCCGGATTAACATATATATCTTGTGATTCCAGATTCCTTAAATTTTTAATAATCATCGCCTTCTGAGGTAACTTCACATTACATCTGTCAATCAGCAGACTATCTGATAAAACCGGGTTGGACCATAAAAGCAAGTCGTCTTTTTTCATAAAGAAAACAGAATCCTGATATCCTGGGTCAAGGCTCCAGCTTAAGCTATTTACTTTACCTGCGGCAACAACCTTAACAGAATTATCATATTCTTCTAATACATAAAAAGGCTTTAGGAACGGAAAATTAACAGTTGCACTTTTGGTGCAT
>PKSZ01000537.1 GCA_002869425.1 Marinilabiliales bacterium | reverse complement strand
AAGCAATAATTTTAATTTTAGGCATTCTCATAATTGGTTGTCAAAACCAGAGGGAAGAAAGTGGACGGAAAAAGCAGGACCAAAATATAAAAACTGTTGAAGAAAAAAATTTCGTTGAATTAGGAGGTGAAAAGCAATATATAGAGATTACAGGTGATTCTGACCAATTACCGGTTTTACTCTTTTTACATGGTGGGCCGGGTTGGCCACAAAACCCTCAATTGAGATATTTCAATTCTGATTTGACAAAAGATATGATACTTGTCTCATGGGATCAGGTAGGCTGTGGAAAATCATTTATGATTAATCCTAACCCCGTAAATCTTAGTTCTGAAAGTTTGGTAAATGATGCCCATGAACTGACTCAATGGCTCAAAAATAAATTCAACAAAAGGAAAATATTCCTTGTTGGTTTCTCTTACGGCAGCGTGATAGGTTTAAAATTGGCAGAAAATTACCCTGAAGACTATTATGCTTACATAGGAGTAGATCAAATTATTAACATGCAAAAGAGTTGGGATGTTTCAATGCAATGGTTAAAGGAACAAGCGCAAATAAAAAAGGATTCAGCAACTTTGAGGCAATTGCAATTAATTGAAAATAAAGATACTAGTGTTTGCGGCACTGTCATGGATTGTTTTATGAGTAAATACCAATTACTGCTTAAATATGAGGGAGTTGTTTATGATTCGGCAATTTCAAAAGAAATTGAAAAGGCTGAATCCATGTATGATGATTATAAGGGTTATGACTGGTTTGTTGCGTTTAACTATACAGCTGACCGGATGAAAGGAGAACCATTCATAACAGACATTTCACATATAAAAGATTTGGAAATTCCTGTTTACTTCATGGCAGGACGTCACGACTGGAATTTACCAGGTACAGTAGCTGAAAATCATTTAAGAAAGATGAATGCTCCTGAAAAGAAATTCATATGGTTCGAGAAATCTGGTCATGAGATACCTGCAGAAGAATCTGAGAAATTTAATCAAACCATAATAACTATTGTCAAAGAAAAAAGCCGCTAGTCTAGGCAACCGCTGAGCAAATAAGTCCAGGTGAGCTTGTTCCTTATGCCAATGCATGCCGGATCTACATTACAGACTATAATGATATACTTTATCCTGACTGTAATGCCTAATATACGATTCCTGTTCGTAAGTAACAGCTTTTGCAGTCCTGCTTCCTCCAGCGCATACCTTACGATTAACCTCCTTTCCACTTGCTAATGCTTCTGGCACAACATGACACATAAGGGACTTCCTGCCGACATGGCACACTATGGAATAAAAGAACTTTTACTTCCCATTGGTCAAATAAATTTGCATTTTAAGATTAATCTTAGTCTTTCTGAAAGGTGTGGTACTAGCTTTACAGCCGCTCAAAAACAAGTGTTAAACACCAGTTTTGCGGCATCCGTTAGCATCAAATATTGATATATATCAGTTTTAATTATGATAAAAATGTAATTCAGCCTTCATGACCGTATATCATTATTGCATACTTTTGACCTGATAAATTGTGAATATGTCATTTTTTAGAAAAGCTTTCTATTTATATTTTGACGGTTTTAAAAACATGTCCAGCCTCGGCAAAAAGTTATGGATCATTGTTATCGTTAAACTTTTTATAATGTTTGCCATTTTAAAATTTGTTTTCTTTCCCAATTTCTTAAATTCGAATTTCGAAACGGAGAAAGATAAATCTGAATATGTGATAAACTCATTAACCAATAAAAACTAAAATGTATGGCTGTTGATATTGAACTGGTCGACTGGTCGAGGGCACAATTTGCTCTTACTGCGATTTACCATTGGATTTTCGTTCCACTGACACTTGGGCTTTCATTTATTATTGCATTTATGGAAAGTGTTTATGTAAAAACAGGGAACGAAGAATGGAAAAGAATCACCAAATTCTGGATGAAACTATTCGGAATTAACTTTGCAATAGGTGTAGCAACAGGAATTATCCTGGAATTTGAATTTGGAACCAACTGGTCCAATTATTCATGGCTGGTAGGAGATATATTTGGAGCACCATTGGCTGTGGAAGGTATTTTGGCATTTTTCCTTGAGTCTACTTTTATTGCAGTTATGTTTTTTGGATGGAATAAGGTAAGTAAAAAATTCCATCTGCTTTCAACCTGGCTGGTTGCTTTTGGTTCAAACCTAAGTGCACTATGGATACTGGTAGCCAATGGTTGGATGCAGTTTCCAACAGGGATGAGATTCAACCCGGATACTGCACGAAGTGAAATGGAAAGCTTCTGGGATGTTTTATTCAGTCCAGTTGCCATAAATAAATTTTTACACACAATTGGCTCAGGCTACATTGTAGGAGGCCTGTTTGTTGTGGGAATCAGTGCCTGGTTTATATTAAAAGGAAGACACATTTCGTTTGCCAAAAAAAGTATGGTGGTTGGCGCCGTTTTTGGTTTAATGGCTTCTTTATTTGTT